>DASWDS010000265.1:0-7488 GCA_036395165.1 Anaeromyxobacteraceae bacterium
GCGCGATCTCGCCGCCCGCGCAGCGCAGCGTGCGCGCGCCGACCGGCGCCGTCGCGTCGATGATCCCGTCCGCGATGGCGACGGTGCGGCCGGTCCGGTCGGGACCGATGAGGAGCGACGACGTCAACGCGGCAGTATTGGCGCGAAGGCGGGATGCGTTCAAGGGACGGGGAGGCCGCCCCGGGCGGGAGCGATCCGGCGGCCCGGCTTGACGATTTCGCCGCCGCGCGTGCTTCAATGCCGGCATGGCGGACACCCTCATTCGCGGCGGGACGGTGGTGACCGAGGCGGGGCGGCGGCGCGCCGACGTCATCTGCCGCGCCGGGCGCATCGCGGCGGTGGGCGAGGGGCTCGACGCGCCGGCCGGCGCCGAGCTCGTCGACGCGGGCGGCTGCTTCGTCTTGCCGGGCGGGATCGACCCCCACACGCACCTGCAGCTCCCGACGATGGGCACCGTCGTCGCCGACGATTTCCTCACCGGGACCGCCGCCGCCGCGGCCGGCGGGACCACCACCATCCTCGACTTCGTCGGCCCCGACCGCGGCGAGCCGCCGCTCGAGGCGCTGTCCCGGTGGCAGGGCTGGGCCGCGCGCGCGACGGTGGACTACGGCCTCCACATGACGGTGTCGTGGTGGGGCGAGCGCTTCGCCGCCGAGATGGAGCCGCTCGTCCGCGCGCACGGCGTCGCGAGCTTCAAGTTCTTCCTCGCGTACAAGGGCGGGCTCATGCTCTCGGACGCGGAGATCGTCGCGGGGTTCCTGCGTTGCCGCGAGCTCGGGGCCCTGCCGCAGATCCACGCGGAGAATGGCGAGCTCATCGCTCATCTCCAGTCCGAGCTCGTCGCGCGCGGCGTCACCGGGCCGCGGGGCCATCCGCTCTCGCGCCCGCCGCAGCTCGAGGGCGAGGCCACGGTGCGCGCCGTCACCATGGCCGAGGTCCTGGAGGTGCCGCTCTACGTGGTGCACGTCTCGGCGGCGCAGGCGGCCGAGGCGATCGGCCGGGCGCGCCAGCGCGGCGTGAAGGTGGTGGGCGAGACGCTCCCCGGCTTCCTCGCCATCGACGCCTCGGTCTACGAGCACCCCGACTTCGACGTCGCCGCGGGCCACGTCATGAGCCCGCCGTACCGTCCCAAGGAGCACCAGGCCGCGCTGTGGCAGGCGCTCGAGAGCGGCGCGCTCAGCACGACCGGCACCGACCACTGCTGCTTCACGAAGGCGCAGAAGCGCGCGGGCCAGGCGAGCTTCACGCGCATCCCGAACGGCTGCGGCGGCATCGAGGACCGGCTGCACGTGCTGTGGGACCTCGGGGTGAACCGCGGGCGCCTGACGCCGGAGCGGTTCGTGGCCCTCACGTCCGCGAACGCCGCGCGCGCCTTCAACCTCTGGCCGCAGAAGGGCTCGCTCGAGATCGGCGCCGACGCCGACGTCGCCGTGCTCGACCCGGCGCGGACGAGGACCCTGTCCGCGAGGACGCAGCACCAGAACACCGACTTCTCGGTCTGGGAGGGCCGCGAGGTGCGCGGCGTCGTCGTGCACACGCTCGCCCGCGGGCGGCATGTGTGGGCGGACGGCGATCTGAGGGCAGAGCCGGGCTCGGGGCGCTACCTGCCGCGGAAGCCGTTCGGGCCGGTGTACGAGAAGGTCATCTGACTCGCCTTTCGCCGTTTCTCGTGCTCGCAAACGCAGTTCCCGGCGAGTCAGAGCGATTCCCGGTCGAGCTGCGCTTTCGCGTAGCTCGACCTCAGCTGGGGGGAGCGGGCGCAGCTCCCCCCAGACCCCCCACCGCGGCGGTCGAAAAGGGCGAAACGTGAGTCTGACGGAGCGGCCGGGCGCCCGCTCCAAGGGACGCCCGGCCAGGAGCGGCTGGTGTTCGCGCTGACGGCGCGATCAGGGGGCCGACACGATCGTGAAGTCGGCTGCCGTCGCCTGCCCGGAGGCGACGGTCACCGCCGCCGGAACCACCGGCGCAGTCGTGAACGCGACCGGCGCGGTGAACGTGAGCGTGTAGCTGCCCGGGATGAGGTACTTGAAGCTGGCGGCGTAGGCGCCCGTCGCGGTCGCCGCGAGCGCGAGGGTCTTGCTGCTTCCGCCGTCGTTCGTGAGCACGGCGCTCACCTGCGCGAGCGTCGTGGCGGAGGGGAGCGTGACGCCGTCGCCCAGCTTCAGCGTGACGTTCACGGTGCCGGAGAGGCCGAAGTCGGTGGCGGTCAGCTCGGGGTGCATGACCCAGGAGCCTGAGGCGCCGGCCTGCTGCCCGAAGCTCTGCGCCACGTCGAAGTCGACCAGCAGCACCGTCGCCGCGGTGCCGACGGTCACGTGACCCCCGGGGAGCTTCACCTTGAAGCCGGACTCCGCGAAGCTCGGCATCCCGAGCGTGCCGGCCACCTGGGCGCCCTCGGGGAGGCCCTCGTACGTCGGCGACGTGGCGTAGATGGCCGACCCGCCGCCGGCCTGCTCCACCTCGACGTAGCCGCCGGTGATGACGAAGCGCAGCTCGGCGTAGGTGCCGACCGGCACGTCCACGTCCTTCACGAGCGCTGCGGTGTCGTTGGCGAGCGTGAGCAGGTTCGTCGTCGTCTTCGTGGTGCTGAGGACGGTGGCGCCGCCCGATCCGACGAGGTCGATCCGCGAGATCGTCACCACCGCGGCCTTGAAGTCGCCGGGCGCGTCCGTGAGCATGAGGGAGACCTTGCCCGTGCTCTGGCCGCAGGCGGCGAGGAGCAGGGCGGCGGCAACGGTGAGCGAGCTTCGAAGCAGATTCATATGACCTCTGGGTGAGGGTGGGTCACGACCCCACGGCGCGAGACGTACCGTCCCCCCGCGAGAGGGTCTCACGATGAGGACCCGCGCGAGGAGAGGAGGCCACACCCACGGCGGCATACGCTGGACTACATCGGCTGCGCCGGCAACGGGTGCAGCCGGGAGGAAGGTGAACGGTGGCGAATCCAGGTGATCACGTCTCCGCGATCGACACCCCCGCGCTCGTCGTCGATCTCGACGCCATGGAGCGGAACCTCGAGCGCATGGCCTCCTTCGCGCGGAGCGCCGGGGTGCGCCTGCGCCCGCACGCCAAGATGCACAAGAGCGCCGAGCTGGCGCGCAAGCAGATCGCGGCGGGGGCCGTCGGCGTCTGTGTCCAGAAGACTTCGGAGGCGGAGACGCTGGCGCGGGGCGGGATCGACGACATCTACATCAGCAACGAGGCGATCGCGCCGGCCAAGCTCGCGCGGGTGGCGGCGCTCGCCAACGTCCTCGCGCAGCGCGGCGGCCGGCTCGCGATCGCGGTGGACAGCGCCACCGGGATCGCCGCCCTGGCCGAGGCGGTGCGGGCCGCGAACGCAGCGCTGGACGTCTTCGTCGAGATCGACGTCGGCCAGGGCCGGTGCGGCGTCCCCCCGGCCGACCGCGACGCGGCCGCCGCGATCGAGCTGGCGCGGCAGGTCGTCCGCAGCCCTGGCCTGCGCCTCGCCGGGCTGCAGGCCTACAACGGGAAGGCGCAGCATGTCCGCAGCGTCGAGGCGCGCCGCGCGGCGGTGGCCGCGACGGTCGCCGCCGCTCGGGCCACGCGCGACGCCCTCGACGCGGCCGGGTTGCCTTGCCCGCTCGTCACCGGCGCCGGGACCGGCACGTACTCGCTCGAGGCGGCGAGCGGCGTGTACGGCGAGCTCCAGGCGGGGAGCTATCTCTTCATGGACCGCGACTACGCGGACAACGAGAGCGACCCCGCGCACCCGCGCTTCGAGCACGCGCTCTTCGTGAAGTCCCAGGTCATGAGCGTCGGCGAGCGCCACGCCGTCGTCGACGCCGGGCACAAGAGCCACGCGGTGGACTCGGGGCTGCCGCGGGTCCACGATCCGGTCGGGCAGCGCGCCTACGCCTTCGAGAACGGCGGCGACGAGCACGGCATCCTGCGCCCGGCCGAAGGGGCCGCGCTGCCCGAGCTGGGCGAGACGATCTGGCTCATCCCGGGCCATTGCGATCCGACGGTGAACCTGTACGAGCGGTACGTCGGGGTGCGAGGCGGCCTCGCCGATGGCCGCGTGGAGCGGGTCATCGCGATCGACGCGCGGGGGAAGGTGACATAGAGGATGCGCAGGCGTCGAGACGGTGATTCGGCCCTGGCGTGAAGGGCGCGGCCACCGCTGTGCTCATCGATCGCCGCGATTCTGCGACCTGGCGCGGCGCTGGCGGGAGAAGCGGATTCGGCAGTGAAGGGCGCGGCCGTTTCACGCGCGACGCCGCGTCGGAGGCGCGTCACCGTGGTGCGGGCGTCGCACGCGAGGCGGTGCCTCGCGTTCGAGACGGCTCCGCGTGATCGGCATACCAAGGACGCGCGGCCTCCGTGATGGGAATCCGCCGTGCCGCTGCGCGCGTGGCGGACCCAACTGAGGGTGAACACTCAGGCTTGACCGGCTCATCCCGACGCGCCGCTCTTCGGTCCACTTCCCCTGGCGGCAGCATCTTCACCCGTGCGGGGCTCCGGCTCGCGGCGGAAGCGCGCCATGTGCGCGCGGCCGAACGTCTGCTCCGCGTGAAACCCGTTATGCGGTTTGCAGGCGACCCGCACGTTCTCGAACGTCGACGGGCCGCCGAGCGCGAAGGGGTCGATGTGGTCGAACTCGAGCATCCAGGTGCTGCCACAGCGCCGGCCGTCTGGGCCTACCCAGGCGCAGCAGCCCTGGTCCCTTTCCCAGACCCGCCGCTTCACCTCGGCCGGGATGGCGTCGCGCGCACCGGGGCCGCTCTTCGGCATGGGCGGACGCGGTGACTTCGGCTTTCGGGCGGGCTCGACCGCGCCCTTGCGCTTCCCGTGTTTCTGGATGGCGCACTGGATCGCCTCGCGGAGCACGGCCACGAGATCTCCGTTCGGAACTTTGTGAGAGAGGAGCTTCTTGAGCTCCTCGAGCTCGCGCTTGAAGGCGGCGTCGACCTTGACGTGAATCGAATAGGTGTCCTCGGCCACCGGGCGGATGGTGGCGCGCGGCTCGGGAACGGGCGCCGGAACGGAATCGGCAGGCGCGCTCGCTGGCGCCGCGGGCTCGCTCGCCTGGGACGGCTCGGGTGCGGGCGGCGCGAGCGGCAGCGCCGCCGCGCTCGGCGCCTCGCGCCGCTCGGGGAGCCTGCGCACGCCGTCCTTGGGCGCAGTGCGCGGCTGGAGCGAGACGACGAGGTGCTCCACCTCCGACTTGGATTTGAAGCCGGCGCGGGCGAGGAGGTCGGCCGCGTTCTCGGCGTTCATGACCGGCTCGAGGAGGGCCGCGGTGGTGAGGCAGATCCGCCCATCGCGAAGCGCCTCCGCGAGCTGGGGGAGCCGGCGCAGGAGGCGCATGGCCTTGATGCGGCGGTGGGTGGCGCCCTCGCGATAATGGAGGCTCCGGACGTAATCCCAGAGCGAGCCGTAGCCGGCCTCGAGCCAGGCGCGGCGCAGGTCGTACTCGGCGAGGTGGAGGAGGAACTCGACCTGGACCTCGCGCTCGTGGCCGGCGAGCTCGGAGAGGCGGCGGGAGAGGGCGGCGGAGTCGAGCGAAGCAGGATGGGTGGCGTGCACGGTGGACCTCCGGCGTGTGTATTTCCATTGGTACCACCCGTGTTCCGGGCCTCTGGGAAGGGCCCTGGCAGCCTCGCCCTCGCGTTCTTCGGAGGGGTGCTTCGGGAGGTGGCACGGCTCGCGTTTGCGCGTTCGAGGCGAGGCGCGGCGGCCCTCCTGGGCTCGTTCTCGCGGCAGACGTGGCTCGGAAGCGCGAAACCAGCAGACCTCGGGTCAAGCGCGCAGTTCACGCTCAGTTGGGTCGTCCGCTCGGTGTTGGTCTCGACGTGTTCGTTCCGGAGCGTACCAGCTGAGAGGTTCCTGAAGCAGGTCCGCGAAGTAGGGCGCGTGACGCTCCCCGCTGCGGAGACGACGCCTCACCGCCCGCCGTGCACCGGACTCGCCAGCACCCGCCCCGGGAACGTCTTCGGGACGACGAGCCGTCCCTCGTCGAGCACGCGCTCGCCGTGCACCCACACCATGTCGATGCCGGAAGGCGGGACGAGCGGGTCGAGGTAGTCGTTGCGCTCGCCGGCGGTCGCCGCGTCGAACAGGACGAGCGAGGCGTCGGCGCCCTCGCGCAGGATCGGGTCGGGGAGGTGGAGGAAACGGCAGGGGAGGGTCGCGAGGCGCCAGACCATCCGCTCGAGCGGGATGCCCATCTCGCGGCCCATCCGCAGCGCCTTGGGGAAGGCGCCCAGCGCGCGGGGGTGCGGCTTCTGCCCCGGCCCGGGCATGAGGCCGTCGGTGCAGATGGCCATGGTCGGGCGGCGGAAGAAGCGCTCGACGGTCGCCTCGTTGCCGTAGTGGCTGATGATCGCGATCTCGCCGCCGTTCGCGACGAAGAAGTCGAAGACGGCCTCGAACGCGGCGTCCGAGCCGAGGTCGGGGGCGCGCGCGGCTCGCGCCACGTCGCCGAGCCGCTTCCCGAGGAGCGCGTCGCCCACGCCCGGCTTCACGCCCGCGATCTGGATGCCCTCGAGCCCGCCGCAGAAGTGGACGAAGTTGTCCCAGCTCCGCGTGTCGTGGCGCATCTTGTCCGCCATCGCGCGGCGCACGGCGGGATCGCCGAGTCGCGCCAGGAACTCGGCCCGCGTGCCGGCGCGGAATTCCGGCGGGAAGATGGCGTCGCCGGTGGTGGAGCCCGCGGTGTACGGGTACATGTTCTCCATCGTCGGGACGAGCGACGCGGCGTCCTCCAGGATGCCCTCGAGCTCGCCGATGCGGTCGTAGTTGCTCGCGCCGGCGATCTTCGAGTGCTCGTTGCAGTAGCCGCCGCCGCCGTCCACCGCGGCCTCCACGACCTCCTTCAGGCTCGCGACGACGTTGTCGCTCTCCGAGCGGAGGTGCGGGAAGAGCGCGCCGGGCTTCACCTCGTTGAAGGCGCGGACGAGCGCGGTCAGCTCGCGCTGGTCGCAGTAGACCGCCGGGTTGTAGACGAGCCCGGTCGAGAGCCCCAGCGTGAAGGGCGCCTCGCGCCGCACCACCTCGGCCATGGCCGCGATCTCGGCGTCGCTCGCGACGCGCGCCAGGTTGTGCATGACGACGCGCCGCACCGCCGAGTGGCCGAGGTGGAGCCCCATGTCGGTGACCGAGCGCCCGCGATGCCAGGCCAGGAACTCGGCCACCGACGACCAGCTCCAGGCGCCCTCGATCGCTCCGTCGAGCGGCTTCAGCTGGGCGGCGTACTGGGAGCGCTGCGCCTCCGTCACCGGCGCCGGGGAGAGCCCGTCCACGCCGCAGACGCGCTTCGTCACGCCCGCCAGGATCGCGAGCTCGCACGCCCGCGGGAGCCCGCTCGCGCCGGGCGCCGTGCCGCCGAGCGCGCCGTGGTTGTGCGTGTCGATGAAGCCGGGCGCGAGCGCCCGCCCGCGCGCCTCGATGACGTCGGCGCCCGCCGCGTCCGAGCGCGGGACCGACCCGAGCTTCGCGATCCGGTCGCCCTCGACGAGCGCGTCGCCC
>DASWDS010000266.1:0-2066 GCA_036395165.1 Anaeromyxobacteraceae bacterium
GCAGGGCGAGCGCGTCCTCGTCGCGTGGATGCTTCGCGACGTGGCGGTGCACCGCCGCGGCCGCCGCGGCTGAGCCCGGCCGGTCGGCGCCGACGAGCGACGCAGCCAGCACGGCCTTCGCCGCCTCGGGGTCGTCGGACAGCTTGTCCGTGAGCTCGGGGAGGTACGCCTTCGCCCGCGCCCACGCGTCGGCCCCGCCCCCGTGCCGCCGCGCGAGCAGGCTCGCCGCGACCACGTAGACCGCCTTCGCCTCGCGGTCCGACGCCTGGACGCGCAGCGCGCGATCGGCCAGGTCGAGCGCGCCCTTCACGCCCCCGAACCCGTCGTCGGCGAGCCGGCCGCGCGCCTCGGCGAGGAGCGCCGCGCCGGGGCGGTTCGCCCCGGTGTGGCCGAGCGCGAGCCGGTAGAAGAAGACGCCGTACGGCGTGAGCCCCGCCGCGAAGCCGACGGCGAGGGCGAGCGCGAGCGCGCCGCCCGCCACCGCGAGCCGGGCGTGACGCCAGCCGGCGGCCGCGCGCGCGCCCTCGACGAAGCGCGCGGGAGCCATCCGGCTCACGAAGGAGGCCCTGTCCGCCGGCTTCGCGCGCGGCGGCGCCTCGACGACCGGCGTGACGCGGGCGCCGGCGACGAGCTGGGGCGATTCCATGAGCCGGCGCATGGCGTCGCCGAACGCGGGCATCGCCCCGATGGCGCCGAAGGTGGCGCCGTCGTCCGGGGAGACGTCCTCGTTCCCGAGCAGCTCGCCCCGGCCGAGCATCTCGATGACCTCGGCCTCCGTGAAGGGACCGAAGATCTTGCCCGAGCGGCGGCGCACCTTGAAGACGCCCGCGCCGCCGCGGCCCGCCGCGGCAGGGGCGCGCGCCCTCTTCCCGGAGCCGTCGTCGAAGAGCATCTCCAGCTCCTCGGTCTCCTTCGCGCCGAGCGCGCCCAGCCCGCCCGCCCTTCCGGCCGCCGGCGCGGCGGGGCTCGCGGGGGCGGCCTCGGGGCTTGGCTCCGCCTCCACGAACGGCGCGTCGTCGTCGGCGCGCGGCGCCGCGCTCGCGAAGGGGTCCTCCCTCGCCGTGGCGAACGGGTTCGCCGACGCCGCCTCCGTCGTGTCGAACGGGAAGGGCTCGTCGGCGTGGCCGAGCAGCGGCGCGGGAGCGGCGCCGCCGTCGATGTCGATCTCGCCGAAGCCGAGCGGCGTCCCGACCGCGCCCGCCGGCGCCGGAGGAGGCGGCGGCCCGATTGCGGCGCCGCCCTGCCCCGGCCGCGCGAATGGGCTCTCGTCGGCTTCTGCCGCGAACGGGCTCTCGTCGGGGGCCGCTGCGAAGACATCGCCGCCGGGCGCGGCGCCCGGCGCACCGTCCGGCACCGGCTTCTCGAAGAGCATCGTCATCCCACGCGCGGGCGCCTGCGGTGCGGCGACGGGCGGCGGCGCGGGGGGTGGCGTGAAACGCATCGTCGAGCCCGCCGGGGCGCTCTCCGGCGGCGGGAGCGGAACGCCGCTCTGCCGCGCGGGTCGCCGCGCGCCGGCCGGCAGGGGAACCGCGCCCGCGCCGGGCGGCGGCGGCCGGACCGGGAAGGCGCCCTGACACTTCGGGCAGCGGACGTTGAGCCCACCCGGCGGCACGCGCCGCTCGTCGATGTTGTACTCCGAGTGGCAGGTCGGGCAGGCGACGCGCAAACAAAAACCTCAGTGTTGATGGCAGCCTAACACTCGATTTCCGAGCGCAGCAAGGATCGCGTCGAATCCTGCGAGTATGCTAGGGTGCGTCGCCTTTGGAGCCTCCCCATCGGTGGCCCGGGTTCTCGCATGTCCGACACCGACATCCTCATCCTCGGCGCCGGCCTCGCCGGAATCTCGGCGGCGCTGCACGCGAAGGGTCCCTACCGGCTGGTCGAGCGCAGCGAGCGCGCCGGCGGCCTGTGCAAGACGGACGAGCGTGGCGGCTTCTGCTTCGACGCGACCGGGCACTGGCTCCACCTGCGCGACCCCGACATGCGCACGCTCGCCGAGCAGGCGCTCCCGGGCGGCTGGACGACGGTGGAGCGCAAGGCGGGAATCTGGTCGCACGGCCGGTTCA
>DASWDS010000267.1:0-35270 GCA_036395165.1 Anaeromyxobacteraceae bacterium
AGCCGCGCTGCCGCAGTCGTTCCGTGACGTTGGGCGGTGCGGCTGGCACGCGAGGGTCCGTGCCACGGCCGCGCGTCCGTGCGGTGGACGGCGGGATCCCCGGCTCAGCGCGCGGCCTCGCGCGCGAGGCGCACCAGGACAGGGTGCCGGACGCCGCGAGGAACGCACGAGGGTGCCGGCGGGAGGGTCGCCGCGAGCGCGGCGAGACGGTCGCTGCGCGGCCTCGCGGCGAGCGCCGCCGCCTCCGCCGGTGCCTTCGCCGCCGCTGCGCCCGAGACGAGCCCGACGAGGCGCTCGGCGTCCCCGCGAGCGAACACGGCCGCGAGAGCGATGAGCCGGCGCAGGCGGTCGCTCACGGTGTCGCTCGCCGTCTGCGCACACGCGAGAGATCGATGGTGCCGGAGAGGGCGATGGCGGGGAGCAGGATGGCGAGCACCGCCGCTGCCGCCGCAAGCGCGATCAGGACCCCGCGGCGTCCGCCGCCGCCCGCGTCCGCCGGTCGCGGCGCCGGCGCACCCTCGGCGATGACGACGGCGACCGCGGCGGCGTCGAGGCCCGCCACCGCGCCCGCGACCAGCGCCTGGATCCCCGGGGCGAGCGGGTCGAGGCGGGCCCGGGCGCCGGGGCGCACCTTCACCAGCACCGCCGCGCGCGGCGGCGGCGCGGGCTCCGTTCGGAGCGGATCTTGCGGCGGAAGCGCGAGGTGGACGCGCGCCTCGACGACGGCGTCGATCGCCTCGACGCTGCGGGCGAGCTCGCCCGAGAGCGCGTGCAGGTAGAGCGCGCGCTCCTCCGAGGGCGTCGGGACCACGCTGCCCTTCCCGAATACCTCGCCGAACCCGGGCGGCCGCGGCCTCGGCAGCTCTCGCTCGGCGAGGAGGCGCTGTGCCTTCGCGGCGTCCGACGCCGGGACCTCGACGCGCCAGGTGCCCTCGCCGCCCTCGTCGCGCCGCTTCTCGCCGCGCACGCCGCCCTCGTCGAGGGCGACGAGCACCTGGTTCGCCTGCGCCTCTTCCATGCCGTGGAGGATCTCCTCCCGCCCGCAGCCGGAGAGCGCGATCAGGGCGATGGTGATGGCGATCGCCGTCGGGGTCGGGATCGAGGTCGGCGCCATGCCGCGCTCCTACACCTGCGTGTTCACCGCCTGCTTCACGGCTTGTGCCCCGTGCTCGACCACCTTCGAGGCGATCTCGACGGTCTGGGAGTACCGGTAGGCGTCGGCCTGCAGCGCGAGCAGCTCCTGGGCGGTGAAGGTCTTCCCGCTCCGCGCGGCGGCGAGGATGCCGTCGAGTCGCTCCCGGGCGCGCTCCACCGCTTGGAGCGCGACGCGGGCCGGGGAGGCGTTCGGAGGCGACATGGCCGGCGCGGGCGCGGCCTTTGCGCGGAGCGCCGCGCCGAAGCTCGCCTTGGGCGGAACGGCCGCGCGGACGGCGACCGGGCCGGCCGGCGCGACGGGAGCGACGGGCATGGCGGTCCTCAATGGATGTTGTTGATCGCGGCCTTGGCGCTGTCGTGCTTCACCTTCATCACGTTCGTGAGCGACGTGAACTCGCGGCTCTCGCGCTGCATGCTCTCCTGGAGCTGCAGGTACTGGAGGTTGAAGCTCTGCGCCTCCTGCTGCAGCGCGCGTGTCGCCTCCATCACGTCGCCGCCGCCTCCTGCGCCACCGCTCGCGCCGCTCGAGCCGCTCGCGGGAGCCGCGGCCGGCGCGCCGTGGCTCGCGGTCGCGAGGGGCTGCGCGGCCGTCCGCAGCGCGCCCGCGAGGATGGCGCCGCCTGGGACGAAGGGCGCGGCGAGGGCGACCGAGCTCGCGACGCCATTCGCGAGCTGGGTGCCGGCGCTGCGCAGCGCGGCGCCGAAGCGGCCCGGCTCGGCCTTCCTCTCGGTGGAAGGCGCGACGACGAGGGTACCGATGCGTTCCATGGTTGCGGCTCCTTTCCCGCCGCCTGGGAGAGCAACCGCCGTGCCGCCTCCGTGTGGCCCGGAGATCACGGGCGATCCATCCAACCCAGAGTCGTTCACGGCAGTCGCCTGTGGCCGCCGGGCGGACGCACCGACCGTACGGCGCACGGCACGCATGGTGCGTCCGCCCTTCGACTTCGGGCCGCTGCGCGGCCCTACGCTCAGGGCGAACGGAAAAGGGGACGCCTCGGGGCGAACGGAAAGACCGGACGCCTCAGGGCGAACGGAAACGGGACGCGCCGACGTCTCCACCCCCCCACCGCCCGTGCTAGCGTTCCCCCGTGCCCGGCACCGCCCAGCTGCGCCGCTTCTCGGACGCCATCGTCGCCGCCCAGCGGCCGATCCGGATCCTGAAGGCGATCAACTGGGACGCCTCCGTCCACGAGCGCTTCTTCAAGCACGGCGCGAAGGAGCTGCCGCGACCCGAGTACGCGCCCCTCGGCTACGAGCCCGCCGCCAAGGCGAGGGAGCTGCGCGCGCTGAAGAAGCAGATCCGCGGCAGGAACCAGATCGAGGCGCTCCTGCGCGAGAAGTGCGACGAGTTCATCCTCGTCGCCCGCATGCTCGCGGCCCGGGGCACCCACCGCTTCTACGAGATCTCGCGGCAGCTCTACGGCGACCCGCGCGATCGCTTCCCCGACAACCCCGCCGACAACCTCGCCATCGCGCGGCTGTGGGCGGCGCGCCCGCGCGCGCGCAACGAGGAGGCGACGCTCACCGCCGAGGAGGCCGCCGATCAGGTCCGCGACCTGTGCGCGCCTTACATGGGCGGCCAGGTGAAGGTGGTCGTCCGCTCCCGGCTCACCGCCAACGCGGCCGCCGGCGCGACCCGCGTCACCCTCCGGAAGGGCGCCCTCTTCACGCAGCGGCAGGTGCGCGCACTCGCCCACCACGAGGGGCTCTGGCACGTGCTCACCTCGGTGAACGGCTTCGCGCAGCCCGTGCTGACGGTGCTCGGCGTCGGCCTCCCGCGCCACACGGAGTCGCAGGAGGGGGGCGGGATCGTCGCCGAGTTCCTGGGCGGCCACATCACCGACGAGCGCTACATCGAGCTCGGCGAGCGCACCATCGCGGTGGACATGGCGGCTCGCGGCGCCGACTACCTCGAGGTCTACCGCTACCTCCTCGCGCGCTTCCCGCCGCAGAAGGCCGCGCAGATGAGCGAGCGCGTCTTCCGCGGCGGCGTCGTCGAGGGCGGCGCGCCCTTCACGAAGGACGTCGTCTACCAGCGCGGCTACTGCCGCACCTTCAACTTCCTGCGCGCCGCGCTCGAGGGGCGCGACCTCGACATCGTGCGCGCGTTCCTCGCGGGCAAGATGAGCGTGGACGACGCGGAGCTGGTGCGGGATCTCATCGAGGAGGGCGTCTGCGCCGGGCCGGTGCACCACCCGGCCTGGTTCGACGACATCGACCGCCTGAACGCGATCGTCACGCACTCGGTGACGATGAACCGCTTCAGCCTGCCCTCCATCAGCCGCTACTACGCGCGCCGCCGCGAGCGGAAGAAGGCGTGGACCGCCGAGCGGTCCACCGGCGACGAGGAGGGCGCGCCCGCGGAGCCGATGGCGCGCGGCGAGGAAGGGGACGAGTAGGTCGGCCGCGTTCCCAGCCGCTGCGTTCGGAATGGTCCCGACGTGGAACGAATGAAGCGCGAGCCCGGGCCTCGTTCAAGTCACCGTGGCGCCGAAGAGGCGGCCCACGCCGTAGGTGATGGCGGCCGCGACCGCCGCCAGCCCGACCATGCGCGCCGCCGAGCGGAGAGGGTTCGTGCCGGAGAGGAAGCCCACCAGCACGCCCACGCCCGCGAGGACGACCCCCGCGAGCGCGGAGGCGAGGAGCACCGCCGGCGTCCCGCGCAGGAACAGGAACGGCAGCACGGGAACCGTCGCGCCGGCGGCGAACATGAGGAAGGACGAGACGGCCGCCTGGATGGGTGAGCCGAGGTCGTCCGGGTCGAGCCCGAGCTCCTCGCGAACGAGCGTGTCGAGCGCCTGCTCCGGGTTCTTCAGGATCTCGGCGGCGGTACGGCTCGCCTGCTCCGTCGAGAGCCCCTTCCCCTTGAAGATGAGCGCGAGCTCCGCGGCCTCCTCCTCGGGCGCCTCCTCCACCTCGCGCCGCTCCATCGCCACCTGCCTCGCGAGGATGTCGCGCTGGCTCGCGACCGAGGTGTACTCGCCCACCGCCATCGAGGACGCGCCGGCGAGGAGGCCCGCGAACCCGGTGACGAGGATGGTGCGCGGGTCGTGGACCGCGCCCGCGACGCCGAGCACGAGCGACAGGTTCGAGACGAGCCCGTCGTTCATCCCGAAGATCGCGGCGCGGATGGCGCCGCCGCGCCCGGAGCGGTGCCAGCGCTCGCGCATCGCGATGAGCGAGCGCGCGTCCTTCGGCTGGCCCTCGCCCATCACGGCGAGGACGTCGCGGTGCGCGCGCTCCTCGTCCGCGAGCTCGGCCGCCTCGCCACCCTGCGCCTGGTACTTGGCGGCGTCGTCGCCCTCGTTCTCGAGGACGAGCGGGAGGACGGCCGAGGTGCCGAGCCGTCGCGCGAGCCAGATGAGCGCGCGGATGCGCGAGGAGGGCCGCTCCGGCGGGAGCTGCGCGCCGGCCTTCTCGAGCTTGCGTGCCCAGATCGCGGCGTGACGCCGCTCTCCCTCGGCGAGCTCGAGGAAGGAGCGGGCGCGCTCCGGATCGCGCTCGACCGACGCCAGCCCCTCGTACAGGGCGGCGCCGTCGCGCTCGTCGATGAGGTTCTGAAGCCACAGGTCGGTGCGAGGTTCCATGGGGCGACGATAACAGCACTCCGACGGTGCGCCAGGGTGCGCCGGGGGCGCGCTCCTCGCGCTCGCCTCCCATGCACCTTTTGGTTATAAAGGTCGGCTCCCACGGGAGCTTTCGGCCTTGAAGACCCTCCACACCACCGATCCCGGCTTCGCGCAGGCGTGGGCGAAGCTCTGCGCCCGCGGCTCCGAGGAGGACGAGGGCCCCGTTCGCGACGGCGCCGCTCGCCTCGTCGCCGACGTGCGCGCCCGCGGCGACGAGGCGCTCCTCGAGCTGACCGAGCGCTTCGACGGCTGGAAGCCGGCCGGCGGCGCCGACCTCGCGCTCGGGCCGGCCGACTTCCGCGGCGCGTTCACGAAGCTGCCGCCCGCCGCGCGCAAGGCGCTGAAGCTCGCGGCGGACCGCATCGCCGCCTTCCACCGCCGCGAGCGCGACGCGGAGGTCCCCACCTTCCGCGACGGCATCGGCGCGGTCCTCGGGCAGGTGACGCGGCCGCTCGGACGCGTTGGCCTCTACGCGCCGGGCGGCACGGCGCGCTACCCGTCCACGGTCCTCATGACGGCGATCCCGGCGAAGGTGGCCGGCGTGGGCGAGATCGTCGTCTGCTCGCCGGGGATCCGGGGCACGGGAGAGGTCGACCTCTGGACGCTCGGAGCCTGCCACGTCGCCGGCGTCGCGCGGCTCTTCCGGATCGGGGGGGCCCAGGCGGTCGGTGCCCTCGCCTACGGCACCGAGACCGTCCCCGCCGTGGACAAGATCTGCGGCCCCGGCAACGCCTGGGTCGCGGCCGCCAAGCGCATCGTCTTCGGCCAGGTGGACATCGACATGATCGCCGGCCCGACCGAGGTCGTGGTCGTGGCGGGCCCGCGCGCCGATCCCGCCGAGGCGGCGAGCGACCTGCTCGCCCAGGCCGAGCACGACGTGCGCGCGGTCCCGGTGCTCATCACGCCGTCGGCCGCGCTGGCGGAGGCGGTGGAGGCGGAGGTGCTGCGGCAGCTCGCGGACCTGCCGCGCCGCGAGATCGCGACGCGCTCGATCGAGGAGCGCGGCGCGCTCGTCGTGACGTCGAGCGTCGCCGAGGCGATCCGGCTCGCCGACGAGTTCGCGCCCGAGCACCTGGCGCTCCTCCTCCCCGACGCGGCGAGCTGGGTGAAGCGCATCTCGCGCGCCGGCGCCGTCTTCGTCGGCACGCACACGCCCGAGGCGGTGGGGGACTACGTGGCGGGCCCGAGCCACGTGCTCCCCACGGCCGGCACGGCGCGCTTCGCGTCGCCGCTGTCGGTCGCCACCTTCCGCCGCCGCATGAGCGTGCTCGACCTCTCGCCCGCGGCGCTCGCCGCCGTCGCGCCCGCCGTGGACGCGCTCGCCGCCGCCGAAGGGTTCGAGGCGCACGCGCGGGCGGTGCGCATCCGGGTGGCGGCCGCCTCGCGCCCCGTTCGCCCTTCGACTTCGCGCCCGGCGCGTGGAACGAAGGCGCGCAAGGGCGGGCGCTACGCTCAAGGCGAACGGACCAGGGAGCCGGAACGCAAGAAGCGGAAGGCGGTTGCGCGATGAGCTGGAAGGACCACCTGCGCGACGCCGTCTTCGGGCTCCACGTCTACAAGCCGTTCGACTACGCGTCGGCGCGCCCCGACCTGGTGCGCCTCGACGCGAACGAGTCGTGCTACCCGCTCGATCGCGAGGACATCGCGGCCTTCCAGGACGTCGTCGGCAAGCTCCCGTTCCACCGCTACCCCGAGGTGAGCGGAAGGCCCCTGCGCGAGGCGCTGGCGCGCCGGTGGCAGGTCGAGCCGGACCAGATCCTGCTCGGCAACGGCTCGGACGAGATCATCGCCATCCTCGTGACCTCGCTCGGCGGAGGCCGCGACGGCGCGCCGGCCAGGGTGCTCTTCCCGACGCCCACCTTCGGCGAGTACGAGGCGATCGCCCTCGCCCATGGCGCCCGCCCGGTGCCGGTGCCGCTCGACGCGCGCTTCCAGCTCGACGAGGCGGCGCTCTCGGACGCCATCCGGCGCGAGCGGCCCGCGCTCGCGTTCTTCGCGACGCCCAACAACCCGACCGGCAACCGCTTCGACGCGGGCGTGCTGGAGCGGCTCGCGCGCCAGATGGACGCGGTGCTCGTCGCGGACGAGGCCTACGCCGACTTCGGCGGGTTCACGCAGATGCCGCTCGTCGGCGAGGTGCCCGGGCTCGTCGTGATGCGCTCGCTCTCGAAGATCGGTCTGGCCGGCATGCGCCTCGGCGCGCTGGTCGGCCCGCGCGAGCTCGTCGCCGAGCTCGACAAGGTGCGCCTCCCGTACAACGTGAACGCGGTCTCGGTCGCGCTCGCGTGCGCGGCGCTCGCGCGCCCGGAGCGGCTCGAGGCGCGCATCCGCAAGGTGGCCGCTCGGCGGCGCGAGCTCGAGGCGGGGCTCGCCGAGCTGCCCGGCCTGACCCTGTTCCCCACCGACGCCAACTTCGTCCTCGTCCGCACGAAGGGCGACGCCAAGGCCCTCTTCGAGGAGCTGCTCGAGCGCGGCGTCCTCGTCCGCAACCTGTCCCGACCCGGCCCGCTGCAGAACTGCCTCCGCATCACGGCCGGCACCCCCGAGGAGAACGAAGCGTGCCTGCGAGCCCTGCGCGCCGTCCTGTCATGAAGCGCCACGCGAGCGAAGCGAGCGCGCCGGGAGGCGCGGCGCGAGGCGGCGCAGGCCGCCGCTCCGGCAAGGTGGCCCGGAAGACGCGGGAGACGGACGTCGCGCTCTCGCTGCGCCTCGAGCCCGGCCCGGCGGCCATCTCGACCGGCGTCCCCTTCTTCGACCACATGCTGGAGCAGCTCTCGAAGCACGGCGGCATGGCGCTGGAGGTCAGCGCGAAGGGCGATCTGGAGGTGGACGCGCACCACACCGTGGAGGACGTGGGCATCGCCGTCGGCGAGGCGCTCAAGCAGGCGCTCTCGGACAAGACTGGGCTCGCGCGCTACGGCCACGCCGTCGTCCCGCTCGACGAGGCCCTGGTCGAGGCGGTGGTGGACCTCTCGGGCCGCCCGCACCTCACCTGGAACGCCAACCTGCCCTCGGGCAAGAAGTTCATCGGCGCCTACGACGTCGACCTCACCCGCGACTTCTTCCAGGCGCTCGTGAACCACGCCGCGCTCTGCCTGCACGTGAACGTCCGCTACGGGCGCAACCTGCACCACATCGTCGAGGCCATCTTCAAGGCGACCGCGCGCGCCCTCCGGGCCGCGACCGCGGTCGAGGGCGGCGGGCTGCCCTCGACGAAGGGCATGCTCTGATGATCGCGCTCGTCGATTACGGCGCGGGCAACCTGCGCTCGGTCGAGAACGCGCTGCGCGCGGTCGGCGCCGACGTGCGCGTGACGCACGATCCCGACGCCGTGCGGCGGGCGGAGCGCATCGTCGTGCCGGGCCAGGGCTCGATGAAGGCCTGCGCCGACGCGATGCGGGGCTCGGGGTGCGACGAGGCGCTCGTGGAGGCGATCCGCCGCGGCGCGCGCGTCCTCGGCATCTGCGTCGGCCTGCAGCTCCTCTTCGAGGACGGCGTGGAGCACGGCGGCGCGAAGGGGCTCGGGCTCATCCCGGGCACCATCGCGAAGCTGCCCGCCACGGTGAAGCTGCCGCACATCGGCTGGAGCCCGGTGCGCGCGACGCCGGGGTGCCACCCGCTCTTCCGGCCGCTCGACGGACAGTACGTGTACTTCGCGCACTCGTTCGCGGCGCCCGCCGAGGCGCGCGGGGCGGCCCTCCTCGCCGAGCACGGCAAATCCTACTGCGCCGCGCTCGCGGACGGGAACGTGTTCGGGGTCCAGTTCCACCCGGAGAAGAGCCAGCAGGTCGGGCTGGCTCTGCTCGAGCGGTTCGTGAAGGTCTAATGCTCGTCATCCCCGCCATCGACCTCATGGGCGGCCAGGTCGTCCGCCTCTCGAAGGGCGACTTCGCGACCCAGACCGTCTACTCCGCCGAGCCGGGCGAGGTGGCGGCGCGCTTCCGCGACGCCGGCGCCGAGCTCGTCCACGTGGTGGACCTGGACGGCGCGCGCGCCGGGCGGCCGGTGAACCTCGACGCGGTGCGCGCGATCGCCGCGGCGGGGGTGCGCATCGAGGTGGGCGGCGGCCTGCGCGCGATCGCCGACGTGGAGCGCGTCATCGAGCTCGGCGCCGCGCTGGCGGTGCTGGGCACGGCCGCGGTGTCGCGGCTCGACCTCGTGCGCGAGGCGTGCGCGCGCTTCCCGGGACGGATCGTGTGCGGCATCGACGCCAGGGGCGGCGAGGTGGCCATCTCCGGCTGGGAGCAGGGGACGGGCCTCCCGGCGGCCGAGGTCGCGCGGCGCGTGAAGGCGGCGGGCGTCCGCGTGGTCGAGTACACCGACGTCGCGCGCGACGGCATGTTCACGGGCGTGGACGCGGAGGGCGCGGCGAGGCTCGCCCGCGACGCGGGCGTGGAGGTGGTCGCCTCGGGCGGCGTCGCCTCGCTCGACGACGTGCGCGCCTGCATGGCGGCCGGGGTCCACGGCGTCATCGTGGGCAAGGCGCTCTACGAGAAGCGGATCGACCTCGCCGAGGCCATCCGCCTGGCGAAGGAACGGACCTGACATGCCGGCGAAGCGCATCATCCCCTGCCTCGACGTGAAGAACGGGCGCGTCGTGAAGGGCATCCACTTCGAGAACCTGCGCGACGCGGGCGATCCGGTCGAGGCGGCCGCGCGCTACGACGCGCAGGGCGCGGACGAGGTCACCTACCTCGACATCGCCGCGACGCAGGAGAACCGCGGGACGCTCATCTCGCTCGTCGAGCGCACGGCGGCCCGCGTCTTCGCGCCGCTGACCGTCGGCGGCGGCGTGCGGAGCGAGGCCGAGATGGTGGCGCTCCTGCGCGCCGGCGCCGACAAGGTGAGCGTCAACTCGGCGGCGGTGAAGGAGCCCGAGCTGGTGGACCGCCTCTCCGCGGTCGCCGGCGCGCAGGCGCTCGTGGTCGCGATCGACGTGAAGCGGCGGCCCGCCGGCGGCTGGGAGGTCTACGTCGCCGGCGGCACGAAGCCGACCGGGCGCGAGGGCGTGGCCTGGGCGGTGGAGGTCGCCGAGCGCGGCGCGGGCGAGCTCCTCCTCACCAGCATGGACAAGGACGGCACGCGGGCGGGGTACGACCTGGAGCTGCTCGAGCGCGTCTGCGGGGCCGTGTCGATCCCCGTCATCGCGTCGGGCGGGGTGGGCACGCTCGAGCACCTCGCCGAGGGCCTCCGCTTCGCCGACGCCGCCCTCGCCGCCAGCATCTTCCACGACGGGCAGCACACGGTGCAGGAGGCGAAGGCCTACCTGCGCGGGCGTGGCATCGAGGTGAGGCCGTGACGCCCGAGTCCGTGATCGCGCCGGGGGAGCTCGCCCGCGTGAAGTTCGACGCGCGGGGGCTCGTGCCCGTCGTCGCGCAGGAGGAGGACGGGACCGTCCTCATGCTGGCCTGGGCGACGCGCGAGGCGCTCGAGGCGAGCGTGCGCGAGGGGCGCGCCGTCTACTTCTCGCGCAGCCGCGGCGAGCTGTGGCGCAAGGGCGACACGAGTGGGCACGTTCAGGTCGTCACCCAAATCCGGGTGGACTGCGACGGCGACGCCGTGCTTTACACCGTTCGTCAGACCGGCCCGGCGTGCCACACCGGCACCCGGAGCTGCTTCGACCAGAGGAGCTGACCATGTCCGACGAGCGCTTCCTCGCCCAGCTCTGGGCGATCATCGAGTCGCGCAAGGCGGACGAGAGCGCGACGAGGAGCTACACGCGCGAGCTGCTCGCGAACCCGAGCAAGATCCGCAGGAAGGTGGCCGAGGAGGCGTACGAGGTGAACGAGGCGCACCAGGCGCTCGTGGACGGCAAGGACTCGAAGGACCACCTCGCGCACGAGGCCGCCGACCTGCTCTACCACCTCTTCGTCCTGCTCGCGTCGGCGGACGTGACCCCCTCGTCGGTCTACGCGATCCTGGAGCGGCGCCATAGCCAGGCACCCGGCGGATCGCCGAGCGGAGGGGCAGGGGTGGGCAAAACCCCTTGACACCGCCCCGGTTTACCTCTAAACAGCGGCGTTCCAACCACTGGACAGGCCGGGCGGGTCTCCCCCCGGCTTGTCGCCTTTTGAGAACCATCGTTCCTGGGGATTCCGAATGACGGGTGTGCGAGTCAAGGACGGCGAGTCGTTCGAGAACGCCATGAAGCGCTTCAAGAAGCAGTGCGAGAAGGCGGGCATCCTCTCGGAGATCCGCAAGCGCGAGCACTACGAGAAGCCCAGCGTGAAGCGCAAGAAGAAGGCCCTCGCCGCCAAGAAGCGCGCCCTGAAGAAGATGCGGAAGGGCTTCTAGGCTCCGGGACGAACCCATGGCGCTCAAGGAGCAGCTCGACGCGGACCTCAAGACCGCGATGAAGGAGAAGGCCACGCTCAAGCTGAGCGTGGTCCGGATGCTCAAGAGCGCCGTCAAGTACCGCGAGATCGAGCTCATGAAGCCGCTCGACGACGCGGGCGTGCAGACGGTCATCGGCTCCGAGATCAAGCGGCGCCGCGACTCGGTGGAGCAATACCGGCAGGGCGGGCGCGAGGAGCTGGCGGCCAAGGAGGAGGCGGAGATCGCGATCCTCCAGGGCTACCAGCCGGCGCAGCTCTCGCCGGACGAGCTCGGAAAGCTCGTGGACGGCGTCATCGCGCGCGTCGGCGCGCAGGGCCCGAAGGACATGGGCAAGGTCATGAAGGAGCTCGTCCTCGAGGTGGCAGGGAAGGCGGAGGGGAAGGTCGTGAGCGAGATGGTGAAGGCGAAGCTCGCGCCGAAGTAGGGCGATCCGGGAGGTCCCCCGGGTGATTCCGGACGCGGTCATCGACGAGGTCCGGGGTCGCATCGACATCGTGGCGGTGATCGGCCGCCACATGGAGCTCAAGAAATCGGGGCGCACGTGGAAAGGTTGCTGCGTCTTCCACGGTGAGCGCACCCCCAGCTTTCACGTCTACCCCGAGGACAGGCACTTCAAGTGCTATGGCTGCGGGGAGTACGGCGACGTCTTCAAGTTCCTGCAGAGGCTGCAGGGCAAGGAGTTTCCCGAGGTCGTGCGCGCGCTGGCTCTGGAGGCGGGGGTGGAGATCCCCGAGCGCGAGGAGGACTCCGCCGAGCAGCGCAAGCGCCGGCAGGAGCGGACCGACATCCTCGCCGCCTGCGACGCCGCCGCCCGCTACTTCGCCGCCCGCCTCGGCTCGCCGTACGGCGAGCAGGGTCGCGCCTACCTCGCCTCGCGCGGCATCTCCGACGAGACGCTGAAGCTCTTCCGCCTCGGCATCGCCTCGACCGCCTGGGACGACCTCGTGAAGCGCCTCGTCGAGAAGGGCGTCTCCGAGGCGTCGCTCGAGAACGCGGGCCTCGTGGCGCGCCGCGACGAGGGGAAGCGCTACGACCGCTTCCGCGCGCGGCTCATGTTCCCCATCGCCGGCCTCGACGGCGAGGTGATCGGCTTCGGCGGGCGCGTCCTCCCCGGCGCCTCCGACAAGCTCGCGAAGTACATCAACTCGCCCGAGTCGCTCCTCTACAAGAAGAGCAAGGTGCTCTACGGCATCGACCTCGCCCGCGAGCACATCCGCAAGACGCGCTCGGCGGTGCTGGTGGAGGGCTACTTCGACGTCATCGGCCTCCACCAGACGGGCGTCCGCAACGCCGTGGCGGTGTGCGGGACCGCGCTCACGCCCGAGCACGTGGAGCTCCTGAAGCGCTGCGACTGCCGCGAGGTGACCGTCCTCTTCGACGGCGACCTCGCGGGCCTCGCCGCGCCCGGCAAGGCGGCCCACGCCATCCTGCCCGCCGGCATCAGCGGCAAGGTCGCGCTCCTCCCCTCCGGCGCCGGCAAGACCGATCCCGACGAGTTCGCGCGCGCGAACGGCCTCGCCGCGGTCGAGGCGCTGCTCGGCCGCGCCATCCCGCTCACCGAGTTCCTCATCGACCGGGCCATCTCGAACGTGAACGCCCCGGAGCGAGCGGGGGGTACGGGGGGGCTGCATCCCCCCGTCTCGATGGAAGCCAAGTTGGCCGCGTTCCGCGAGCTGAAGCCGTTCCTCGAGCTCGCGCCCGCGGGCCTCGCGCGGACGCTCTTCGAGGAGCGCGTCGCGAAGCGGCTCGACGTGAGCCCGGCGGCGCTCGTGGCGGAGGTCGAGGTCGCGCCCGAGCCGGCGCGGGTGGCGCCGCGCTCGCCCCAGGCTCCCGCGCCGCGCCCGGCGCGCACCGCAGCGGCGAAGGGCTGGGGCCCCGCCGTGGACGCTCTCGGGCTCCTGGCGTCGTTCCCGCAGCTCGGCGAGGTCGCGCGCGAGGAGCACATCTTCGCCCTCTTCGGCGAGGGCCCGCTCACCGAGCTCGTGCGCGAGCTCGTGGCCGGGACGGTCTCGCCGCAGGAGCTGCCGGCGCGCCTCGAGGGTCATCTGGCCCCGGCCCTGATCGCGCACGTCCGCGACATGCTGGGACCGGCGCGCCCGCCCACCGACGCCGCCGCCGGGGCGCTGCGGAAGGCGATCATGCTGGCGCGTGTTTCACTCCTCGAGCAGGAGTACGACCGCCTGAACGCCGCTGTCGCCCGCGCCGGGACGCCCGCGCCCAGGGACCTCGTCGAGGAGCAGATCACGACGTGGCGGCGCCTCGCAGATCTGAAGAAACGCCTCGACGCGGTGGAGCGCGGATGAAAGGCACCTTCCGAAGCATTCTCAATAAGTTCGGCGGGCTCGGTCGCCCGCGAGCGGTTAAGCAAGTCGATCGAGCCTCTGAGCCCAGGGAGCGCCAGCACATGACGACGTCGAAGTCCCACGCCGCCAAGAAGCCTCAAAAGAAGGGCCAGCCGGCCAAGGCTCGGCCCGAGCGCTCGGCGAAGGATCGCTCCGTGAAGGGGGCCAAGGCCGCTGGCGCCGCCCGCGAGGCGGGGCCCGCTCACGACAAGAAGCACGACAAGCGCGCTCGCCAGGCCGAGAAGCCCGAGAAGGTCGAGAAGCTCGAGAAGAAGCACCGGCACGCCGAGGCGGAGACGAAGGACCACGAGCCGAAGCGCGAGGCGAAGGGCGCCAAGGACGAGAAGAAGCTGCGCAAGGGCCGGCCCGACGGCGAGGAGGAGAAGGAGAAGAAGGACGGCGAGGCGGAGCCGGAGGAGGCCGAGGCGGCCGAGGCCAAGGACGACGACGAGGACGACGACGGGATCGGCGAGGGCGACATCGCGGATCGCTCCGAGGTGAAGGCGCTCATGGAGCGCGGCCGCGACAAGGGCTTCCTCACCTACGACGAGGTGAACGACGCCCTCCCGGCCGACATCGTCTCCTCCGAGCAGATCGACGACGTCATGTCGATGTTCGGTGACCACGACATCGAGGTGGTCGACGACGCGAAGAAGATGAAGCTGCCGGACAAGCCGCCCGAGCAGCCGGAGGCGAAGAACGAGGAGGAGCAGGAGGAGAAGGAGGAGGAGGACGCCGGCTACGGCAAGTCCAACGACCCGGTGCGCATGTACCTGCGCAAGATGGGGTCCGTCTCCCTGCTCACCCGCGAGGGCGAGGTCGAGATCGCGAAGCGCATCGAGCAGGGCGAGAAGGAGATCCTCGCTTCCGTGCTCGCGTCCTCCATCGCCATCAAGGAGATCCTCGAGCTCGGCGAGCGCCTGCGGAAGGGCAAGATCCGGGTCCGCGAGATCGTCAAGGACGCGGGCGACGAGTCGCCCGCGGAGGAGACGGAGGAGGCCGAGGAGGTCGAGGCCGAGGCCGCCGAGGCGGCGCCCGGGGTCGAGGTCGCCGAGGGCGCCGAGGCGCCGGCGCCGAAGCTGCCGCGCGAGGAGGAGAAGAAGGTCGAGCACGTGCTGAAGCACATCGACCGCATCCGCAAGCTCGAGCGCGACGTCGCGAAGGTGAAGGAGACGCTGGCGGCGAAGAAGCTCTCCGACGTGAAGCGCAAGGAGCTGCGCGCCGACATCAAGGCCGTCGAGATGCAGATGGTGGAGCACCTCGAGGCCATCCAGCTCAACAAGAAGCAGATCGACCGGATCGTCTCGAAGCTGAAGGGTCTCATCAAGCGCGTCGAGGAGGCGGAGCGCGAGCTCGTCGAGTGCGAGCGGCGCGTGAACGTGCCCGTGAAGGAGCTGAAGCGGCTGCTCCGCGACGCGCGCGCCGACGAGGGCGAGAAGAAGAAGCTCGCGAAGAAGCTCCGGCTCTCGGGCGAGGAGCTCGAGGACCTCGACCGGACGGTGCGCACCGCCATCCGCAAGATCATGCGGGTCCAGGAGGAGGCGCTCCTCCCGGTGGACGAGCTGCGCCGCACCTACCGCCAGATCAGCGAGGGCGAGCGCAGGGCGGAGCGCGCCAAGACCGAGCTCGTCGAGGCGAACCTGCGCCTCGTCGTCTCCATCGCGAAGAAGTACACGAACCGCGGCCTGCAGTTCCTGGACCTCATCCAGGAGGGCAACATCGGCCTCATGAAGGCGGTCGACAAGTTCGAGTACAAGCGCGGCTACAAGTTCTCGACCTACGCCACGTGGTGGATCCGCCAGGCCATCACGCGCGCCATCGCCGACCAGGCGCGGACCATCCGCATCCCGGTCCACATGATCGAGACGATCAACAAGCTCATCCGCACCTCGCGTTACCTCGTGCAGGAGCTCGGCCGCGAGCCGACGCCCGAGGAGATCGCCGAGAAGATGGAGCTGCCGCTCGACAAGGTGCGCAAGGTCCTCAAGATCGCGAAGGAGCCGATCTCGCTCGAGACGCCCATCGGCGAGGAGGAGGACAGCCACCTCGGCGACTTCATCGAGGACAAGGCGATCGTCTCGCCGTCCGACGCGGTCATCAACATGAACCTGGCGGAGCAGACGCGGAAGGTGCTAGCCACGCTGACGCCGCGCGAGGAGAAGGTCCTCCGCATGCGCTTCGGCATCGGCGAGAAGTCGGACCACACGCTCGAGGAGGTCGGGCAGGACTTCGAGGTGACGCGCGAGCGCATCCGCCAGATCGAGGCGAAGGCGCTCAGGAAGCTGCGTCACCCGAGCCGGTCGAAGCGGCTCAAGAGCTTCGTGGAGAGTTAGGCATGCCGTTGCGGGCCCATAGCTTAACGGCAAAGCTGTCGGCTCATAACCGATCGGATCCAGGTTCGAATCCTGGTGGGCCCATCCAGATCGTGCGGGGATCTCGGGGCGCCGGAGCGCGCCCACGGAGGAAGCAACATTGTCGCTGCGTGAGAAGCTGAAGGTGCTGGAGGAGCTGCAGCAGATCGACCTCGACGCTGGTGGCGTGCGCGCCGAGGCCGCGGGGATCCCACTGCGGAAGTCGGAGATCGAGGCGTCCGTCTCGGTCGCCAAGAAGGACTACGACGCCGAGAAGACGCGGCTCGAGGACAACGAGCGGGAGCGCCGCCAGATCGAGTCCCTGCTCGGCATGGAGCGCGACAAGGTGAAGAAGTGGGAGGGGCGGCTCGGCGACATCAAGACGCCGCGCGAGTACGCCGCGCTCTCGCGCGAGATCGACATCGCGCGCAAGACGAACGAGAGCCAGCACGAGCAGCTGAAGGCGCTCGCGACCACCGCCAGTGACATCCAGAAGGCGCTCGAGGCGAGCGCCGAGGCGCTCTCCGAGAAGGAGATGGGCGCCAAGGACGAGCTGTCCGCGCTCGTCCACCGCGAGGCCGAGTTCGCCGCGCGGCTGCGCGAGCTCGAGGCGCGGCGCGCCGAGGCGGCCAAGAAGGTCGATCCCGCGCTCCTCGCGAGGTACGAGAACATCAAGCGCCGGCGCGCCGGGATCGCGGTCTGCGCGGTCGTCGGCAACACCTGCCGCGGCTGCAACCGCAACATCCCCCCGCAGCTGAGCATCGTGTTGCGGCGGGCCGACTCGGTCGAGACGTGCCCGAACTGCAACCGCATCATCTACTCGGCGGAGGCGGTCAACCCGCCCGCCGCGACAGCCTGATCGTGTCCGTCCTCTCCGATCTGCTGCGCTTCATCGCGGCGAACGAGGAGCTGCCCCGCACCCTGAAGCGGTACGCCGGCCACGACCGGGACGCGCTCGGGAAGCTCATCAACGCGGCCGCGGATCGGGTCGAGGAGGCGGACAAGGCGGGGCAGGACGCGGCCGGCGCGAAGAAGGCCGGCGGCCTCAAGGTCCGCAAGCAGACCGAGGTCGAGCGCGCGGCGCGGACGAGCGCCGAGGAGCTCGACGCCGCGATGAACGAGTCGAAGGTCGAGCGCGCGAAGAAGAAGCAGCAGCGCGCGGCCGAGGCGGAGCGCGAGCGCGAGGAGGTCCTGGCGAAGGAGGCCGAGGGGCCGCCGCGGACGCGCCTCTACTCGGACGGCGCCGCCCGCGGGAACCCCGGCCCGGCGGGCGCCGGCGCCGTCATCGTGAGCCCGGCCGGCCACATCATGGCCAAGATCGGCAAGTTCCTCGGCGAGAGCACGAACAACGTGGCGGAGTACACGGGTCTCATCCTGGGCCTCAAGCGCGCCAAGGCGATGGGCATCAAGGAGCTCGACGTCTACTCCGACTCCGAGCTGCTCGTGAAGCAGCTCGCCGGCGATTACGCGGTGAAGGCCGATCACCTGAAGCCGCTCCACGACGAGGCGAAGCAGCTCCTGCGCGCCTTCCCCGAGGTGCGCGTCGCGCACATCCCGCGCGAGGAGAACGCCGCCGCGGACGAGATGAGTAACCGCGCCATCGACGAGCGCCTGTAGCTGCGGCGCACGATGCGGGGGCTGCGGCGCGCGGACTCGTCGCTGCGCTGCTCGGCGTACCAGAAGCAGTACGCCTCCGCTGCTCGCTCCTCCTGCGCGCGCCTCGCTCCCCGCCTCATGCGCCTCGCTCCCGGCCGGCGTGTGCTGCGAGTTTGCCAGCCAGGCACGCCGGTGTTACATCCTCCTCGCCGGAGCCGCTCGGGCGAACGCGTCGGCTTGCAGGGCTGGAGCCGCCGAGGAAAGTCCGAGCACCGCAGGGCAGGGTGCCGGTTAACGACCGGTCGGGGCGACCCGCAGGACAGTGCAACAGAAAGCAGACCGCCGAACGGCTCCGCGAGGAGCGCGTGGCAAGGGTGAAACGGTGCGGTAAGAGCGCACCGCACGCCGGGTAACCGGCGCGGCATGGCAAACCCCACCCGGTGCAAGAGCGAATAGGGAGGCGGTCGTCGGCGCCGCGAGGCGACGGCGGTTGATCCGCGAGCGAGAGCGAGCGGATCGAGACTGGCCCGGTCGAGCCTCCGGGTTGAGCTCGCTGGAGGCGCGCGGCAACGCGCGCCCGAGAGGAATGTTCGCCGCCGCGGCCCGCGAGGGCCACGGAACAGAACTCGGCTTACAGGGCGGCTCCGGCATGTTCCGCCTGATGTCGAATGCTTGGCGAGGTGCTGACTCAACCGTTCACGTCGGCAACACCTGGAACCGGGCCTGATTCGCGGAGCTCGGCGAGGCGATGCTGCCCGTGGAGGAGGCCGAGCTCGCGCCGCCTGTCCGGCGCCGCCGGCGCGCTCCGTGGCGCCGGCGGGTTCGGTCGAAGCGCCGCTCGACGCTCCCGGCCGCCGCGGTCACCGGCGTCGGCGCAAGTCCGGTACTGGCAGCTCGGGGTGCAGGTGGACGACGACCCGGTGATGGAGAGCGGCCGGGACGTCGCCTGCGACGGCGATCACGGGCCCAGCGAGGCACACCAGCGCGCGATCGAGCTTCTCGGTATTCCGAGTCCATCGTCTCGTCGGGCACGAAGCCGACCGGCTTCACGGGCCGCCACTCGGGCGTGCGGGCCTAGACGCAAGGTGTCCATCTTTGACGTTGGGTAAATGAGCCACGGGTCCGGCCCGGCTGCCCGCGGCCCGAGCCCGGACCGCGCTGCCCCCGTATTCACTGCATTCCTGGCCCCAAGATCCGTCCGCCCGGACACGCTCGAGGTCTGACCGGAGGGCTGACTCGAGGTGTGATCCCAGGTCGACGGGGTGAGGGAGGAGGCACCCTGGCGGCCGCGAAAAAGCTCGCGCGAGCGTCCAGGGCGCGTCGCGACACCGCCCGGAAGAGGGAGCGCGAGCCTCCGGCCGTCATCCCCGATCTCGCGACAGCTCGTAGGCGACGGCCTGAAAAAAAAGCCCGGGCCGGGAGATCCCCATCTCCCGGGCCCGGGCAACGGCCACCCACGCGCACCCCAGTCGGCCGTCAGACCGTGGCCATCCTCGCCGATCGCGCAAAAGTCACAATTCGCCATACCTGATGCGCTATCAGGAATCCTGATGGCTGCCATGAGCCGCCTGCCGGACGACGAACCGGAGGACGCCCGTTCGACCGGCCGTGACCCCGGCGAGCAGGCGCCCTCTGCCGGTGGGGCGACACGGATCCCGGCTCCAGCTGACGTTGCCTACATTGAGGAACATGGAGCTCCAGGATCGCGAGACGCTGGGCAGGTTCGCACGCGAGCATCACCTGACGTACGAGCTCGAGCCCGAGGTGGTGGAGGGCGAGCAGCGCGACGTCGTCGGATTCGAGGTCCGCCTCTACGCGACGCACGGCGAGTCGAAGCTGGAGGCGCCCGGGTGCCCCCGCTGCGTCGAGCTCGCGGGCGAGCTGCGGTCGTTCGCGGAGCGGCTCATCTCGGCGGGCGACGCGCCGAGGTGGACGGAGATCACGCCACCCGGGGCGCCGGCGCTGTACCAGTCGGCGGAGGTGCCCGGCGCGGACGAGGTCGCGCTCGCCATGCGGGTCCGCCGCGATCCGCGCGATGGCGGAACGGCGAAGCCGAGCGACGACCCGCACGTGGGCGAGATCCGAGCGCGGCTCGAGGCGGTCGGCGCGCACCGGCGCTAGGAACGAACGGCCCGGACGCGGGCGCCGCCCCTCCTCACGCCGCGGGCATGGACTCGCGTCCAGGCGGCACGGGCTGCGGCACGCGGTCTTCGTCCGGGGTCCGCCACACAAGCCCTGCCGCGAGTGCGCCGCCGGTGCGGTGCGGGGGCGCCTCGGCTCCCGCACCGCGCGGCGCCCATCGCGTCACATCCGGAAGTCCTCTGCCAGCTTCTCGATTGCGGCGTTCAGGCGCATCTTCGCCAGCCCGATGCTCGCGTCGCTCTTCAGCACCAGGACGAGGTGGATGTGCGCCTTGCCCGGTTGTGACTTGAGCGGGTCCGTTCCCTCGTTGAGGCACCGCGCGAGGATGTGCGCCTTCTCGGCCTCCACGTGCACCTGCTGACCGCGCCCGGTGCCCATCTCGATCGACGCCTTCTGGGCATTGAGCAGCACGTTGTTGGCGAGCACTCCCACCTCCTTGAGGTGCGTGCCTTCGCCGGCCAACGTCGCCAGCGCCTCGCCGGTGGGCGTGAAGACGGCCGTCCCCGCGAAACCCTCGATTGCCGCGAGCTCCTTCAGCTTGTCCTGTGCTGCCATGCTCATGACCTCCTTCTGGATGGACTCCACGAGAGGGCCGCTCGGCTCCTGTGAGAGCTCGGCCCCTGTCTGGACGCTCCTTGCGCCCCCTGCCTGCTTCCTGCTGCGCTCCTTCTCGTCTTTCTGTCGATACGCCTCGAGCAACAGCTGGGTGAGAGGCATCCGGACCCGCCCCGTGGCGTTGGCCCTGCCGCCCAGGATCTCGATCTCCGGCTGTTCCCAGCAGACGACCTCGAACGCTGCCGCGTCTCCGGCCAGCGCCCCAGCCTCGGCGTCCACCAGCTCCCCTCTCTTGAAATGGAGCAAGCCCATCGCGGCGCCCGAGCGGACGCGCAGCGTGCAGGTCTTGCGATCGGCCTCGACCATCTGCAGGAAGGTGGGCAGCGCGATCCCTTGCAGGTGGCCGCTTGCGCTCGCAGCGAGCGCCTCGAACACCTTGTCGGCCAATGACTGGAAGTCGAGCGGCTTGTCGAGGTAATGCGACACGCCGTGCTGCTCGAGCCGCTGCTCGATCTCGGGCGTTCCGAAGGCGCTCATCACGATGACGGGGATCTCGGGGCACGTCCTGCTCATGTGCGCGATGAGCTCGTACCCGTCCTGCTCCGGCATCTTGAGGTCGGTGACCACCAGGTCCACGGCGCAGCGTTCCAGGATCCCTGCGGCGACTCTCCCGTTCGGCGCGGTGAGGATGTTGACGCTGCTCGAATGGCTCGCAAACCCGTCGGCGATGGTCCTGAGGAAGAGCGCCTCGTCATCCACGATGAGGACCGTCTTGGGCCCGATAGGTGGCATCCGATGAGAGCTCCCCTCGATCCGGCCGCACCTGGGACCGCATGGCGCGTCACCTTCGTCTCGAAGGGACATGAGCAAGCGCCGCGCCCGGCGGCGTGGTCGGGGGACAGCCTTCTGATGTCGCGGAGTTGGCGAGCGGAGGGGCGTCCCCGCGCGGGAAGAGGGTCAGCTTGAACCGGTCATCTCGAGCGGCTGCGGTCCAATTCGAGCCGATTTGACCCTGCGCTTCAACGTGGAGAGCGAGATCCCGAGCGCCTTCGCGGTGCGGGTGAGATTGCCGCCATTCCTGACCAGCGCCCGCTGAATGTGACGCACCTCGACCTCCAGCAGCGTGAAGTCGGCTGGGGCGTCGTCGTGAAGCGCGGCTCCGGCCGCGGCTTCGGCACCCAGCGCGCGCGGGGCGAGCAGCTCCGACGGCCGCAGCGGATCGCGGTGGAGCACGACCGAGCGCTCGAGGATGTTCCGCAGCTCGCGCACGTTGCCGGGCCACGCGTAAGCGGCGAGCCGCTCGATCTCACCTGGGGCGAGCTGCGCACCGTTCCGGCCAGCAATGCCGTGCAGCAGGTGCTCGCATAGGGGGGATAGGTCGGCCGTGCGCTCGCGCAGCGGAGGCATTCGGATCTGGATGACGTTCAGGCGGAAGTAGAGGTCGGGCCGGAACGCGCCGGCCGCCGCGCGGTCCTCGAGGTGCGCGTTCGTCGCGGCCACCAGGCGGAAGTTGACCGCGCGCGAGGTGCGCCCGCCGACCCGCCGCACCTGCCGCTCCTCGAGGACATTGAGCAGCTTCGCCTGGAGGTGAAGCGGCATCTCACCGATCTCGTCAAGGAAGAGCGTGCCCCCTTCCGCCATGGCGATGACGCCTTCGCGCGCGTCCACCGCACCCGTGAACGCGCCTCGCTCCCACCCGAAGAGCTCCGACTCGATGAGGTTTTCTGGAAGCGCCGCGCAGTTGAGGGTGATGAAGGGGCCGACGCGCCGTGGCCCGCCGAAGTGGATGGCCTTGGCCACGAGCGTCTTGCCGGTCCCCGTCTCGCCGGTCACGAGCACCGACGCTTCGGCTTGGGCCGCGCGGGCCACGACGTTCCGGACGGCGTCGAGCCCCACTCCACCCACGAGCATCGCCTCCTGGCGATCCTTGACGGCGCGGTAGGCCTCGAGCCGCTCCACCCGTTCCAGGTCGAGCGCGCCAAGGCAGCGGCGCACCGCGATCCCGAGCTCCTCCACCGAGAAGGGTTTGCACAGATAGTCGTAGGCTCCCGTCTTGAGGGCGGTGACGGCGCTCTCCAAGGAGGGGTAGGCGGTGACGAACACGATCTTGGTATCGGCGTTGACGGCCAGGATGCGCTCGCAGAGCGACCGACCGTCGCCGTCCGGGAGGCGTTGATCGAGGACGACGATGTCCACCGGGCTGTCGGTACACGCCGCCAGGCCGGCGGCGGCAGTGTGGGCGGCGGCGACCTCGAGCGTCTCGGAGGCCAGCGCATCGCTCACGGCGCGGCAGAGGAGCGTGTCGTCCTCGACGAGCAGCAGCCTGCGGCGTGACGGCTTCATGGCTGCACGGGCCGCTCCGGGAGCGTGATCGCGACCGAGGTGCCTGCGCCTCTCGCTGAGTCGATGGCGATGGTCCCGCCCATCCTCGAGAGCATCTTGCGGGCGATGACGAGCCCGAGCCCGGTGCCCTGGTCCTTGGAGGTGTGGAACGGCTTGAAGAGGTGCTTCAGCTGCTCCTCGTCCATCCCGGCCCCGTTGTCGACGAAGCGGATGGTGACCAGCGAGTCCGTGGCCGAGGCGCTCAAGCGGATCTCCGGCCGAGGGGAGTCGCTCAAGGCGTCGACGGCGTTCGCGAACAGGTTCAGGAGCACCTGCTGCAGCGCACGGGGGTCGCAAGCTGCGCTGCAGGGCGCGGGGACGTGGAGACGCACTGCCAGCCCGCGCCGGCTCGCCTCCCCGGCGGCGAGGGAGACGAAGCTCTTCAGGAACGGCTCCATCTCGAGCGTCTCGACCTGGAGGCGTTCATACATGGAGAAGCTCTTCAGGGATCGCAGCAGGGTCTCGACACGGGCGACCTCGATCTCCATCCGGCGCAGGTACTCGTCGACGGTGTCGGTCTGGAAGCCGTGGAGGTTCGCTCGGAGCACGCTCAGCGCCGCCTTGACCGAGTTGACGGGATTTCCGAGCTCGTGGCGCACCGCCGCGAACACGTACCCCAGGTTGTTCATGGTCTCGACGGCCTCGGCGATGGATTCGAGCCGCGCCTTCTCCGTGATGTCGCGCACGAGCATCCACGCGAACGACCCGGACCGGTAGACGGTGTAGCCGAGGAGCCGCGATCCGACGCGGACGGAGCGCGGGGCGTCTGTCCCGGAGAGCGCCGCCTCGTCCTCGGAGGAGAGGAGGAGGCCGCGAAGCGCGGCGAACTCGGAGGGGTGGCCCAGCCGCTTGAACAGCTCCCGTGACGAGCGATTCAGGAACACCACCGAATCCCGAGCCAGATCGAGGACGACCACCCCGAGGTTCTGGCTCTCCATCACCTCGGCGTAGATGCACTCGCCCGGGCAGGTCCCCTTGCTGATGGGACACTTGCGCATCTCGCCGCAGATGCGGCCCGAGGGTGCCGGCGCGCCGAGCACGTCGCTCACCCGGCGAACTCCCAGGAGGTGCAGGTCATCCCGTCCTTGGCGTCGACGGGCTTGGCCAGAGGCCTGCACCAGTAGCTCTTGCCGTGAGCGGCAGCCGACTTTCCGGAGGGATCGCTCTCAGCGGTGTGCTTGCACGCCGCGCAGCCGTTCATGCTCTGGAAAGTCGGCTTCGGACCGGTCATCGCATGATCTCCTCGCGTTCGTCCCGCACCCGCGAGCATGAGCGAGTTCCCGCGCGGGCTCAATCACGAGTCCGAGCACCGCCTCGTGACTCAAAGTCATAATCCGCGAACTCTCGCCGTCTTCCCCGCGTGTTACGCGGGTCGCAGAAAAGTGCTGTCGCTCGCCCGTTGTCCCGGACTCGGGGGACCATCGACACCCGTTCACCGAGCAAGATGAGCGCCGCAAGCGCATGGGTGCGATACGGACACACCGTAAATGTGCCAGCCTCGGATGCTCCGCGTGCCGGAAACTCGGGACGTCTGGGATCCACGCTACGTGATAATGAGAGAGACCAGGCGCGCGCGCGGCATGGCGCGCCCGGGGGAGAGCGAGCCACGCCGGTCGCGCGCGAAGCCTCGGAGAGGATCCCTGCGCTGCGGTTTCCGTGGCTGGCGACGCTCATCGCAATTGCCGCCATTCTCGCGGCCAGCCACTTCTCGTTCTCGCGGCTGCGAGCCCAGGTCCGCAGCGGGACCTTCGATGAGCTCGACGCCGTCGCGCGATTGAAGGCCGAGGAGATGGCGAGCTGGCGCGATGAGCGCCTCTCCGACGCCCGGAGCATCGCCGCGCACCCTCTGGTGGCGCGCGCGCTCCACCGCCTCGATGCAGACCGTGCCGACGAAGTGGCCAGGCACGATCTCCGCGCCTGGTGCGAGTCGCGCATGCTGGACGGCGAGTACGAGGCCGTGACGCTCTTCGCTGCCGGCGGGGATCGCCTCGTCGAAGTCGGCCCCCGCGCCGGGGACGTCGGTGCGCCGCAAGTCGAGGCCCTCCTCCGGGATCCCCGAGTGAGTCTCTCCGATTTTCATGTCGACCATTCGAAGGGTGACGTCCACGCGGACCTCCTCGCGCCGATCTTCCTCGACGATGGTCGGCGCAGGAACCTGACAGGAGTCGCAGCGCTTCGCATCGACCCCAAGCGGCATGTCCTGCCCCTCGTCCTCTCATGGCGGGGGGTGGCTCGAGGGCCATCGGTCGCGCTCGCGCAGGTGCGCGGCACGGATGTGATCTTGCTCACCGGCGCGGGAGGGGGCGGAGACGGGACGGCCGCACGGCTCCACTACGACCTCGGCTCGAGGGAGCTCGAGCTCCGCGTGGCGCGCCGCGAGACCGCGGTCCTGGAGACGACCGACGGACGTCGGCGTGTGCTCGCTGCCGTTCGAGCGGTCCCGGGCACGACATGGTCCCTCGTCGTCGACGTCGATTATGGCCCGATGCTCGCCACCTTCCGCGAGCGGCTGTCGTGGGGCATTGGATTCACCCTCGCGCTGATCGGGCTGGTCCTCTCCAGCGCCACCCTGTGGTGGCGGCGCCAGGTCGAGAACGTCCGACGCCGGGAGCACGAGGCCGAGCTGAAGCGCCACGTTCTTGCTCGACACCTCGAGCTGCTGTCCCGGCACGCGAACGACATTCTCGTCCTCACCGACACGGACGGCCGCATCGTCGAGGTCAACGAGCGGGCGGGGAACGCCTACGGTTGCTCGCGCCAGGATCTCACGAGCAAGGACGTACTCGAGCTCATCGCGATCGACGCTCGGGCGGACGTCGAGCGACGGTTGCGCCGAGTTGCCGCTGGTGAGGCACAGGTCTTCGAGACGCAGCACCGGCGGGTCGAAGGAGGAGTGTTTCCCGTCGAGGTGAACGCTCACCTCATCGAGGTGGAAGGCCGTAGCTATATCCAGAGCGTCGTCCGAGACATCACCGAACGCAAGACCGCAGAGCTGGTGCTCCAGGAGAGCGAGGCGAAGTTCCGCGCCGCGTTCTTTCAGTCCGCCGTCGGGACCATCCTCCTCGACCACACGGGGCGGTTCCTCGAGGTCAACGGTTGCCTCACGGGGATGCTCGGCTACTCCGCGGAGGAGCTGCGCGAGAAGACGTTTCACGATCTGATGCACGGGGACGACCTGGCCGGCGCGGTCGCGGACTTCTCACGGCTGGTCGAGGGCGAGCGGGATCACAATGACAGCGAGAGACGCTGTATCCGGAAGGACGGCGGCAGCATGCACGCCCGCTACAGCGTCTCCGCCATCCGGGATGGGCGCGCCCGCTTCAAGTATGCGATCGCGCTCGTCGAGGATGTCACCGAGAGGGTGCGAGCCGAGGCAGAGCTCCGCGAGAGCGAGGAGCGGCTGCGGCTGGCGCTGGGCGCCACCGCCGACGGGATCTGGGACTGGGACGTCGCCCACGATCGGCTGCACGTGAGCCCGCGCCTGGCGGAGATGATGGGCTACGAGAGCGGCGAGATCACCAGCATGCAGGCTGCGCTTCGGGTGCTTCACGCCGACGAGCGCGAGCGCCTTCTCGACGAGCTTGCTGCGGCCCGACGAGGGAAGGAGCGTTGTGTCGACACGGAGCACCGGCTCCTCGCCAAGTCCGGGGAGTGGAGGTGGGTGCACCATCGGCTCGAGGTCGTCGCGCTGGGCCCTGATGGCCATGCGCTTCGCATGGTGGGTGCCCTGAGCGACATCACCGATCAGAAGGCGCTCCAGTCGCAGCTCGTCCTCGCCGATCGGATGGCAGCGGTCGGGACGCTCGCCGCCGGCGTGGCGCACGAGATCAACACGCCGCTCGCGTACCTCATCAGCAACCTCGATTTCGCGAGGAGCTCTCTTGCCTCCCTCACCTCCCTCGAGAGCGGCGCGCCGGATCAGGGTGCGACCCTCGCGAAAGGGCGCGACGCCCTGGCCGACGCCAGTGAAGGGGCAGAGCGAGTGCGGGTCATCGTGCGCGACCTCAAGGCGTTTTCACGCGGCGGAGAGGAGCGCCAACCCCTGGACGTGCGGGACGTGCTGCAGTCGGCCCTCCACCTGGCACACGCCGCGATCCGGCAGCGTGCCCGGCTGGTGCAAGACCTCGCGCCCGTGCCGCTCGTGGTCGCGAATGCCTCCCGCCTCGGACAAGTCTTCCTGAATCTCCTCGTCAACGCGGCGCAGGCGCTCCCCGAGGACGGGGCTGCGCAGAACGTGGTCCGCGTCGTGACCCGTGTCGACGCGAGGGGGCGCGTGCTGGTCGAGGTCAGCGACACCGGCTGCGGAATCCCTGCGGAGCTGCTGAGCCGGATCTTCGACCCCTTCTTCACGACCAAGCCGGCCGGCGTCGGAACTGGTCTCGGGCTGGGCATCTGCCACAGGATCGTTTCTGACCTGGGCGGGACGATAGACGTCGAGAGCACCGTCGCCCGGGGAACACTGTTCCGCGTCCGACTGCCGCCGGGCCCCGCTCCCTCCTCCGCGGTGGTCCCGGAACCAGGTTCCCTTCCGGAACAGCTCACGGCGCGCGCCGATCCCACTGCCGAGCGGCGCACCTGAGCTCTTGGCGCGGCGAGCTTCTGGAGCGGCGACATGGCGGAAGCGTGGCGGGCACGCGCCGGCGCGCCGCAGTCGCGTGCGGCCGTCGCTGCGACCCCTCGGCCGGATCGACGCCGGCGCGTTCCCCTTGATCCCTGAAAGGTGGGTGTCAGCGCCCGCTGACGGTCGTTCCGGGTTGCCGGGGTGCATCCCTCCGCATATCGCACGACACCTCCGAGAGCTTTCGGCGCGGAGAGAAGGAGTGAGCCATGGCGACCGTAGACAAGACGAAGCTGCGCGACACGTCGACGAGGGTCCGTGAGGAGATCAAGCAGACGTTCGGGCAAGTACCGACCTGGGTGAACGAGATGCCCGAGACGGCGCTCGAGGGCTTCTGGTCGATGATGCGCGACTTCCAGCTGGGCGAGACGAAGATCCCGAACAAGTACAAGGAGCTCATCGGGCTGGGCGTCTCGGGCGCGACGCGGTGTCGTTACTGCGCCCTCTTCCACACCGAGGCCGCGAAGCTGTTCGGCGCCACCGACGACGAGATCGCCGAGGCGGCGATGATGGCCGCGCACACCATGGGGGCGAGCACCTTCGTGAACGCGATGCAGATCGACTACGACACGTTCCGCCGCGAGACGCTCGACGCGGTCAACTACGTGCGGACCCACACGCCGCAGCCCGGCGCCACGCAGCCGGGATCGCGGGCCCATGCCTGAGCACGACGCGCTCGAGCGTCTGATCGACGACGGCTTCGTGTGGCGCGACGGAACGCGGCTGCGCACGACCGCCCGCTGGCAGGCTGCGCTGGCCCGTGCCGCGCTCGGCCTTCAGCGCTCGAACGCGCCCTGGCAGGATCTGCGGCTGCCCATCGCGGCGGCGCTCGCGGATCACTACCGCGAGCTGCCGAATGACGAGATCGCGAACCTCGTCGAGGCGATGCTCCCCGTGGAGGAGGCCGAGCTCGCGCCGCTCTTCGGGCCGGCGCCGCGCGCGCCGTAGCCTATCGGGGCAGGCCGGAGCGTCGGGGCCGGAGCGTCGGGCAGCACGCGACGTTCCGGCCCGCAGCCTCTCACTTCGCGGCTTCCGCCTTCGGCGCCTCCACGACCGGTGTGGCGTCCGCCGCGGTGAGCGAGATCTCGATCCGGCGGTTCTGGCTGCGCGCCTGCGGCGACTCGTTCGGCGCGAGGGGGCGGTACTCGGAGTACCCCATCGCGCCGAGCATGCCGGGTGAGACCCCCTTCGACTGGAGGTACCGCACGACCGTCACCGCGCGCGCCGCCGAGAGGTCCCAGTTGTCCTTGAACCCGGACCGCGTCCCGGTTGGCACGTCGTCCGTGTAGCCGCCCACGACGACGTTCTTGCCCTTGAGGTCCTTGAACGCATCGGCGACCGCGTCGAGCGCCGCCTTGCCCTCCTTGCCGAGGGCCGTCGAGCCCGAGGCGAAGAGGACCTTGTCCTTCAGCTTCACCGTCATCTTGCCGCGCAGCTCCGAGATCTCGATCTGGCCGGTCGCGATCTGGCTCTGCAGCGAGCTCGTGAGCTGCTCGTACTGCGCGCTCTTCGCCTGCAGCGCGCCCTTCTCCTGCTCGAGCTGTGCGGCCGCGAGCTTGAGCTGCTCGATCTGCTGCTGGCCCTGCCCGAGCTGCTCGCGCGACGCTGCCGCCTGCTGCTGCGCGGCGGCGAGCTGGTCCGTCAGGCTCGCGACCTTCCTCTCGAGGGCGGCCGTCTTCCCGGACTCGTCCTGGTACTTCTTCAGATTCTGCTGGGCGTCGCGCTCCTTGGCGGCGAACTCCTCCTTCGAGACGCCGCAGCCGGCGGCGAGGGTGACGAGCAACACGGCGAGCATGCGCGTGGACATCGGATCTCCTTTCGAGAAGGACGTGCAGTGTAGCCGCGTCCCGCGGCACGTGGCCAGCACGGACGCGTACCGAAGCGGGTCCTCGCCCGCTGCGCTCCCCGCTCGGGCCCGCTTCAGCGAACCGCTCACCGGAGCCCGACCACGTTGTCTCCCTCTCCCTCCCACTCCGCGATCCGCCCGACCTTCCTCGCGACGTCGGGCCACGTCGGGCCGCTGCACGCCTCGATCTTGCGCGCGAGGAACGCCTTGATGCGCTCGAAGCTCCACTCGAACACGATGAGCTTGCCGCGCCCGGCCACCGCGCCCTTCCTGCCGTGGCGCTCGAGGAGCCAGCCCGGCGTGACCACGAGCAGCTCGAAGCGCTCGCGGCCGCGCAGCCCGAGCGGCCCCACCTCCAGCACGAGCGGAATCGCGAACGCGCTGGGGTCGGGCGGGAGGTAGGACGCGAGGTCCGGGATGTCGTCGCTCGTGAGGTTCTTGAGGCGCGCGCGCATGGCGCCCGATTCAACCACACACCATCACCGTCTGTGGAGACATCGCCCCGGACCTCCCGGCGAGCGCCGATCAGGAGTGATGGCGGCCGCGACGCGCGGGCCCGCCGAGGCGCCGGCGCACTTGCCAGAGCCCGGCGGCCATCCGCAGCGCATCGAGGCCCGGTACCACCTTCGACCCGCCGGGATCGACCCAGTCGATGGGCACCTCGCGGCAGCGCGCGCCGTCGCGCTGCAGGAGCGCGATCACCTCCACGTCGAGGAGCCAGCGGTCCTCGCGGAGCTCGGCGAGGTGCGGCCGCAGGAGCGACGCCCGGAAGAGCTTCAGGCCGCACTGCGTGTCGTAGAAACCGAGGTGGAGCGCGGACTCCGCGAGCGTCGCGAAGACCCGGCCCTGCAGGTGGCGGAAGAGGCTGCGCTCGATGACGTGGCCCGCCATGAGCATGCGCGTCGCCGCGAGCACGTCGGCGTCGTCGCGCTCGAGCATCCGGACGAGCCGCCACGCCTCGCGGGCGCTCACGGCGCCGTCGGCGTCGAGGAAGCCCAGCCACGCCGCTCCCGGATCGGCTTCCGCCCAGCCCCGGCGGATGGCGGCGCCCTTGCCGCGGTTCCTGGGCGTGGCGACGAACCGGACCCGGTGGGGCGTGCCGGCGGCGCCGAGCCGGGCGGCGGCGTCGCTCGCCGCGGCCCGCTCCCGCTCGGCGTCGCGCGCCCCGCTGCCGTCGTCGACCACCACCACCTCGATGGGCGGAGCGCGAGCGGCGAGCGCCTCCGCGACGAGCGCGTCGAGCAGCGCGGGCAGGCGCGCCCCCTCGCGGTAGGCGGGGATGACGATCGTGGCGAGCGGCGCGGACAAGGCGCTCATGAGACATGGCAGCGCACGTTGCGTCAACGGCGGGGCGTCCCCACGACCCGCGCGGCACGAGGGGCGAGCGGGCGTGGCGCATCGCGGAATCGGCGGCTACCATGCGCGTCAGGGGGCGACGATGGGGAGCCTGGAGGCGAGGAGCGATCTCGCGCGCGCCGCGGCCGCGGCGCTCTACCTGGCCGCCGTGGCGCTGCTCGTCCTCTTGCAGGAGGTCGGGCTCCGGCTCCGGCGCGAGGAGCGCCGCGCGTGGTGGGCCGGGAACGGGCGCGACCTCCTCAACGCGGTGGGGTTCGCGGCGGTGACCGGCACGCTGCGCGCCTACGGGTTCCCGCTCGCGGCCGCGGTGGCCATCGGCGCCACGCTCACGCTCGCGCTCTTCGGGACGTCCATCTACATGGAGACGCGCGCACGGGTGCGGCGTCCCCGCGCCTGGGCGCTCGTGGCGGGGCTCGCGCTCGCCACCCCAGTGCTGCTCTTCCCCCTCGAGCTCCTCGCCCTGTTCGCGCGCGCGACGACGGCGTTCTTCCCCTTCCAGGGCTGACGGCTCACTGCGGCGCGACGCGCGGTGCCGGCGCGAGCCGCGCGTCGAGCGCGTCGAGCGCGGCGTGCACGAGACGGCGATCGAGCCGGGTCAGCTCGGGCGTTGGATCGTCTCCCGCAGGGCCGTCGCCCGGCCGGCGGTCCACGCGCGCGCTCACCTCGACGAGCGGCTCGCTCGAGTCCGGGTCCAGGATCTCCACATGGGCGAGGAACGCGACCTGCTCGTGGAGCGTGGTCCGGACGGAGCCGTCGCCGTCCACCTGCTCCACGGTGCGCGCGACGCGCCGCTCGGCCCACCCGCGCATGACGAGGAAGGCGCGCGCGGGCAGCCCGCGCGCGGTCATGACCTGCGCGAGGTCGGTTGCGAGCAGGACGTTCCGCTGCTCGGGGTCGAAGCAGCGGAAGTCGGTGGGCGCGAGGACGGCCAGGCGCCGCCGCGCCAGGGCGGCCTGCACCGCGTCCATCGCGCGTGCCCGGCTCCGCTCCGGGGGCTCGTCCCAGCGGAAGAGGTACGGGTAGAGGGCGATGGCGCGCGCGTCCACCGGCGGGCCGTCGCGGCGCCGGACGTCGAGTCGCGGGGCGCACGCCGCCGCGAGGGCGAACAGGGCGAGGGCGAGGAACGGTGGGCGACGGGGGGCCGGCACGCGGAGCGAGTGTAGCGCAAAAAAAGAGGCCGCCCGGAGGCGGCCTCGCGTTGCTCCGTCGCGGTGGGGCCGGACTACATCCCCATCCCGCCCATGCCGCCCATGCCGCCCGGCATGCCGCCGCCGCCACCGGCCGACTCCTCCTTCGGCTTCTCGGCGATCATCGCCATGGTGGTCAGCATGAGCGACGCCACCGACGCGGCGTTCTGCAGCGCGGTGCGCGAGACCTTGGTCGGGTCGATGACGCCGGCCTTGACGAGGTCCTCGTAGTCGCCGCTCTGCGCGTTGAAGCCGAAGGCGATCTCCTTCGACTCCTTCACCTTGTTGACCACGATCGAGCCTTCCCAGCCGCCGTTCTCGACGATCTGGCGGATCGGCTCCTCGAGCGCACGGCGCACGAGGTCGACGCCCGACTTCTCGCCGTCGACGGTCTGGACCTTGTCGAGGGCCTTCAGGCAGCGCAGGTAAGCCACGCCGCCGCCAGGGACGATCCCTTCCTCGACAGCCGCGCGGGTCGCGTGGAGCGCGTCCTCGACGCGCGCCTTCTTCTCCTTCATCTCCGTCTCGGTGGCCGCGCCGACGTTGATGACCGCCACGCCGCCCACGAGCTTGGCGAGCCGCTCCTGCAGCTTCTCCTTGTCGTAGTCGCTGGTGGTCTCCTCGATCTGGGCGCGGATGGTCTTCACGCGCGCCTCGATGTCGGCCTTCTTGCCCGCGCCGTCCACGATGGTGGTGTTGTCCTTGTCCACCGTGATGCGCTTGGCCTTGCCGAGCTCCTTCAGCGTCACCTGCTCGAGCTTGAGCCCGAGCTCCTCGGCAATGAGCTTGCCGCCCGTGAGGATCGCGATGTCCTCGAGCATGGCCTTGCGGCGGTCGCCGAAGCCGGGCGCCTTCACCGCGCAGACGTGCAGCGTGCCGCGCAGCTTGTTCACGACGAGCGTCGCCAGCGCCTCACCCTCGACCTCCTCCGAGACGATGAGGAGCGGCTTGCCCGCGCGCGCCACCTGCTCGAGCAGCGGGAGCAGGTCCTTCATGTTCGTGATCTTCTTCTCGTGGATGAGGATGTACCCCTCCTCGAGCGAGGCGATCATCCGCTCGGGATCGGTCACGAAGTACGGCGAGAGGTAGCCGCGGTCGAACTGCATGCCCTCGACCACCTCGAGCGTGGTCTCGAGGCCCTTCGCCTCCTCGACCGTGATGACGCCCTCCTTGCCGACCTTCTCCATCGCCTCGGCGATGATGTTGCCGATGGTGGTGTCGCCGTTCGCCGAGATGATGCCGACCTGGGCGATCTCCTTGTGGTCCTTCGTCGGCTTGGAGAGGGTCTTCAGCTGCGCGACGATGGCCTCGACGGCCTTGTCGATGCCGCGCTTGATGTCCATCGGGTTGTGGCCGGCCGCGACGAGCTTCGCGCCCTCGCGGTAGATGGCCTGGGCGAGCACGGTCGCGGTGGTGGTGCCGTCGCCGGCCACGTCGGAGGTCTTGGAGGCGACCTCCTTCACCATCTGCGCGCCCATGTTCTCGAACTTGTTCTCGAGCTCGATCTCCTTGGCGACGGTGACGCCGTCCTTGGTGATCGTCGGCGAGCCGAAGCTCTTCTCGATGACGACGTTGCGGCCCTTCGGGCCGAGCGTCACCTTCACGGCGTCCGCGAGCGTGTTGACCCCCTTGAGGATCGCCTCGCGCGCGCGCTGGTCGAACATGATTTCCTTGGCAGCCATGTCTTCTCCCTCGAATCGTGCGTGTGGAGTTACTTGTCCTCGATGACGCCGAGGATGTCTTCCTCGCGCATGATGAGGTGCTCTTCGCCGTCGATCTTGATCTCGGTGCCGGCGTACTTCGAGAAGAGGACGCGGTCACCGGCCTTGATGTCGAGCGGGCGGACCTTGCCGTCCTCGAGCACCTTGCCGTTGCCCACGGCGAGCACCTTCCCCTCGATCGGCTTCTCCTTCGCCGTGTCGGGGATGATGATGCCGCCCTTCGTCTTCTCTTCCTCCGCGATCCGCTTCACGATGATGCGGTCCTGGAGTGGACGAATCTTCATGGTGTTTCTCCTTTGCTGCTCACGGTCACCCGACGAGCGGGCGAAGCCGACCTGGTCAAGAAAGGCCGTTAGCAGTCTGCGTGGCAGACTGCCAACGACGCGCGGCGTAGCTTAACCACAGGCGATCGACTGTCAAGCGAGGCCGGGAACCTGAGAGGGGCTTCCTGACGTGGCTTTCCACCCTTCGCTGGCACTCGCGCAAGGTTGGCGCTTGCGGGTGCCGACTGCCAAAAAAGACCATTCGATACGGGGTGTTGTCCGCTCGCGCACCGGGTGGTACCTTTTCAGGGGGAGGTCCGGTTCGATGGGAGGCGACCGGGCGACCAGGGGCTTTTGAAAACGGGAGGCCGCGGAAGGTGAGCGACAAGATCCTCGTCGGGAAGAGCGCCCAGGAATTCTTCAAGGACCTCGTGTCGGACGCACTCGCACACCGGCGCCTTCGCATCCAGGAGGCGACCGAGTTCTACCTGGTGAACCTCCTCGCGCAGTACCTCGAGCGGGAGGCCCTCTTCGGTGGAAACGACGTCCAGCCGGAGCCGCTCGCGCTCATCCTGAAGGCCGCCCTCGAGGGCGATCGCGAGGCCCGCTGGCGCAACCTCAAGCGGCTCGGCGACACCTCGCTCTTCGTCTCCGGCTTCTTCGGCGACTCGATCGCACGCTCGCTCGTGGACGTGGACTACTACATCGCGATGGGCGAGCGCGCCTACGACGCGCTGTCCGGTGAGCCGCGTGGACCCTCCGGCGCCCAGGAGCTGTTCGGCGAGCTCGCCGGACGGTTCCCCCAGTTCGTGGACCTCTTCGCGGAGATCGCGGAGCTGTCGGAGCTCCGGTCGAACCGGGGCCTGCTCCGGCTCTACGAGCGCTTCCTCCTGACGGGCTCGGAGCGCGTCGCGCAGCGGCTGCGAGAGCGCGGCGTCGCGCTCTTCGCGGGCCCGGGACGGCCGCGCTCCGGCTTCAAGCACTGAATCATGATCACGATCGACTTCTTCCAGGAGGAGCTCGAGGCCATCTACGGCGTCCGGGCGCCGCGGGTGATCGACTTCCTCGTCGATCGCGAGCGGGCGCGCGCCACCGCCGGCGATCCGCGCGCGCCGGAGGAGCTGCTGGTCCGCGAGTCGGACGAGGGGCTCGAGCTCGGGCTCTTTCTCGACGAGGAGGTCGTGCACGCGGCGGACGCCGCCGATCCGCACGACCCGCGCCCGCTGCTCACGGCGCGCGCCTTCCTGCCGCGCCTCGCCTGCGCGGCGGAGGGTGTCTCGCACTTCGTCTACCTCGCCACGCGCGCCGCCGCGGGACGGCCCGTGTCGCTCCTCGAGCTCGAGGTGCAGGCCGAGGTGGACAAGTTCGCGCTCCTCGTCCTGCACCTGTGGCGCCGCGGGCTGCGCCGCAGCTCGTCCTCGCTGCGGCGGCGCCTCTTCGAGCGCGTCCGCTATCACGCGCACCTCGACGGCGACGAGCTCGAGCGCTATCGGCTCGCGAACCGGCTCGGCGGCGGCTATGCGCGGTGGCTGGAGGGGCGCTACGTGGACGAGGCCGACGTGGAGGGCCTGCTGCGCGACCTACGCCAGAGCTACCGCCTCGGCGGCGGCGAGAAGCTCGGCTACCTGGGCTCGCGCGCGAGGCACTGATGTCTGGCCGTGCTCGGTTGCGCTGGTCCCGTGAACGAGCCCGCGCCCGTGCCCGCGCCCGGCTTCTTTCGGACTCGGGCTCGGACTCGGGCTCGGACTCGGGCTCGGACTCGGACTCGGACTCGGACTCGGACTCGGACTC
>DASWDS010000268.1:0-7587 GCA_036395165.1 Anaeromyxobacteraceae bacterium
CAGACGGTCGGCCAGGCCATCGCCAGGGGCGAGCTGCCGCGGCCGGGCCCGGGCCCGCTCGCGCGCGAGAAGCGCATGGCCGAGCTCAACAAGTACCTGATGGTCTACGCGATGCAAGCGGCCGTCGAGACGTTCGGCCCCGCGCTCTCGGACAAGCAGGAGGTGCTCGGCGCCCTCGCCGACATCGCCATCGAGGCCTTCGCGGTGGACAGCGCCGTCGCGCGCGCCCTCCAGGAGGCGCAGGGCGGCAAGGTCGATCCGGTCGCCGAGGCGTGCGTGAAGCTGTACGCGCTCGAGGCGCACGAGCGCGCCTACGCGCACGCCAAGAAGGCGCTCCGCGCGACCATCGTGGACTCGTCGGGCTGCCGGGAGCACCTCGCGACGCTCCGCAAGCTCTTCGACGAGGATCCGGCCGACCTGACCTCCCTCCGCGAGGTCATCGTCGCGAAGACGCTGGAGAGCGGGAAGTACCCGCTCGGCTGGGCCTAGGCGAACGCGGTCTCTGCTAAGACCATGGCCATGAAAGCCGCCTTCGTGCTGGTCCGCTGCGATCTCGGGAAGGTCGAGCAGGTCGCGAACGCCATCATGGAGATCGAGGGCGTCTCGGAGGTCCACTCGATCACCGGACCATGGGACCTCATCGTGAAGCTCTACGCGCCTGACTACGACGCGTTCGGCGATCTCATCCCGGACGGGCTGCAGAAGGTGCCGGGCATCCGCGACACCGAGACGCTCCTCGCGTTCCGCGCCTTCAAGCCGGGCAGCTGACGGCGCCTCACCCGGTTCCGAAGTCGCGGCGGTACATCCGCACCACCGCGACCAGGAACGACACCGCGAGCGGCCCGATGAGGAAGCCGACCGGGCCGAACGCCGCGAGCCCGCCGAACAGCGCGAAGAAGATCACCGCGCCGTGGATGGAGACGCCGCCTCGGATGAAGAGCGGCTTCACCACGTTGTCGATCATCGCGACGACCCCGACGCCCCACGCGACGAGGAAGATGCCGGCGGCGGTGTGGCCGGTGGCGATCTTCACCACCGCGACGGCGATCACGACGACGGTGGCGCCGATCGCCGGGACGAGCGAGAGGAAGAAGGTGGTGAGCGCGAAGAAGAGGGCGTTCGGGACGCCCGCGATGAGGTAGCCGACGAGCGCCACGAGCGACTGCACGCCGCCGGTCGCGATGGTGGAGACGAGCACCGTCACGGTGACCGTCCGGAAGTCGCGGAGCAGCTCGGACACCTGGCCGCGCTTGAGCGGGATCGCGTCGCTCAGCCACTCCACCAGCGCGTCGCCGTCGAGGAGCAGGAAGTAGAGCGCGATGAGCATGAGCAGGCTGTGGAAGAGGAACGTGCCCGTCGCCGAGAGGAGGTTCCCGAGCACGGCCGCCGCGCGGGCGCCCTGGGCGGTCGCGATCTCCTGGAGGCGGTCGAGGCTGCTCGGCAGCGCCTCCTGCAGCCGCTCGGCGAGCGGGCGCAGCGAGGCGGGGGCGCGCTCCGCGAGGTGCTGGAACGTCTGGTTCTGCATCGCCTGGCGCAGCCAGCCGAGCCCGTTCTGGATCTGCGGGACGAGCACCGCGCCGAGCGCGGAGAGCGGCCCGACCACCGCCACCAGGACCGCCGCCGTGAGGAGGCCAGCCGCGGCCGCGCGGCGGCCGCCTAGGAGCCCAGCGAGCCGTCTCACCCACGGCGCGAGGGCGCCCGCCAGCACCGCCGCGATGAAGAGCGGCGTCGCGAACGGGAGCAGGATCGTCACGAGGAGCGTGACCGCGAGGATCGCAAGGATGACGAGGACCGCGTGCGCGGTGCGAGCCGGGACCATGTCGGGTCAGAAGTTCAGGTGAACGCGCTCGGGCGGGATGCCGGCGCGGGCGAGGGTGGCCTTCACGTCGTCCACCATCGCGGTCATGCCGCACACGAACGCCACCGAGCTCTCCGGCGGAGAGCCGCCGAAGGCGAGCGAGCGCGCCACCTCCTGGACACGCCCGCGCACGCCCGGCCACGCCTCGTCCTCCTGGGACGGACAGAGGACGACGCGCACGCCGCCGCGCTCCCAGGCGAGGTGCTCGCGCTGGTAGGCGAAGTCGGCGCCGTGCCGCTGTCCGTAGAAGAGGGTGGCGCGTCCGAACGCGTCGCGGTGGGAGAGGACGTGCTGCACGAGCGCGCGGATGGGGGCGATGCCGGAGCCCGCCGCGAAGAGGAGGATGTGCCGGCCGCGCCCCTCGGTGACGGGAAAGCCCTTCCCGAACGGCGCGGAGAGCCGGATGGCGGCGCCCGGCGCCGCGGCGGCGATGAACGCGTCCGCGACCCGGCCGCCGCGCTTCACGAGCAGGTCGACCCCGCCCTCCGCCGAGGGCGAGCTCGCGAGCGCGAAGTAGGCCTCGCCGGCGCCGGTGTGGACCTTCACCACCTGTCCAGGGCGCTCGTGCGCGCGCGACGCCTCGGGCCCGAGCGCGAGCCGGATCGCGCGCAGGGACGAGGTCTCGTCCCAGGCGGCGACCACGCGCGCCGTGGTGAGCGGTGTGGCCGCGAGCGTCACGCGTCTCGTTTAACACCCTTTTGGCCGGACCGCCTCGTTTGCGCTGGGTTCATCGCGCGCGGGGAGGGCGCTGGAGCTCCGGCAGCGGCGGCGGGAGCGGCAGCGCCTGACCGTCGCGGGCGGCGATGGTCGGGACCCCGGTGCGCTCGGAGATCGCGAGCGCGACGCGCTCGGGCCCATCCCGGACGAGCTGCATGCCGAAGTGCGTGAGCACGGCGAGCTTGGGCCGCACGGCCGCGACGAGCCGCTCGGCGTCGTCGGCGCCGAGGTGGAGGAGGCGCCGATCGCCGCCCTGCAGCCGCGTCGTGTTGACGAGGAGGAGATCGACGCCCGCGTAGGCGTCGGGGAGCGCGTCCATCCAGAACGTGTCCACCACGTGACCCACGGTGTAACCGCCCCACGACAGCCGGTACCCGTAGGTCTCGACGCCGTGGTCGTGCGCGAGCGGCGTCGAGAGCGTCAGCCCCGGCGCGACCTCCCACTGGCCGCCCTCGCGGAGGCGCTCGATGCGCGCGACGAACGCCTGCGCGTACCGGAACACCACCGCCTCCGCGTCGAGCGCGTCGGCCGGCGCGAAGAGCGCGGCGCGCCGCTTGAACCCGCCGCCCGTCATCGCCTCCACCACCGCGGTCGCGTCCCCGGCGTGGTCGAGGTGGCGGTGCGTGACGAGGAGCGCGCCCACCTTCGTCGGGTCCACCTTGGGGCGAGAGGCGAGCGCGCGCACGAGGGCGCCCGGCCCGGGGTCGACCCAGAGCCGCGTGCCGGCCACCGCGTAGACGAGGCCGCCGGAGTGCCGGAGCTGCGTCGCGACGACGTGCCGCGCCCCGGCCGTGCCGAGGAACTTCACGTGTTCGCCGTCGGGCGCGGGCGCCGCCATCCGCCTGAGATAGCCGCGGCGGAGCCCGGGATCAGTACTGGACGAGGGCGTGGACCTTGCCCGGGCCGAGCCGGCGCGCCCCGTGGAGGAAGCCGAGCTCGAGCAGGAACGCGAACCCGACCAGGTCCGCGCCCTGGCGCGTCACGAGCTTGCCGACCGCGTCGGCGGTCCCGCCGGTGGCGAGCACGTCGTCCACCACCAGCACCCGCTCGCCCGGCGCGATGGCGTCGAGGTGCATCTCGAGGGCGTCCTCGCCGTACTCGAGCGCGTAGACCTCGCGGACCGTGCGCCAGGGCAGCTTCCCGGGCTTGCGCACGATGGCGAGCCCCGCGCCGAGCGCGACGGCGAGGGGCGCGGCGAAGATGAAGCCGCGCGACTCGATCCCGATGACCTTCGCGATCCGCTCGCCGCGGTACCGCTCGGCGAGGCTGTCGATGACCCCGCGGAAGAGGGTCGCGTTCGCGAGGAGCGGCGTGATGTCCTTGAAGACGATCCCCTTCTTCGGGAAGTCGGGGACGTCGCGGATCGCGGCGCGCAGCTCGTTCGTCATGGCACGCGAGCGTATCACGGCAGCGCATCACGGCAGATAGAAGAGCGGATTGCGCGGCCGCGTGCCCTCGCGCACCTCGAAGTGGAGGTGCGGGCCGGTGGTCCGCCCGGAACGGCCGACCTTCGCGATGGGCTGACCCGCCGCGACGCGATCGCCCTGGCGGACCAGGATCGCGCTCGCGTGGGCGTAGAGCGTGAGGAGCCCGGTGTCGTGGCGAAGGATCACGATCGAGCCGTACCCCGACTGCTCGCCCGCGTAGATGACCACGCCGCCCCCCGCGGCGCCCACGACGGTGCCCTCCGGCGCCGCGATGTCGATGCCGTCGTGCCGCTGCCCCTGCCGCACGCCGTAGCGGCTGTAGAGGACGCCGTGCACCGGCCAGCGCAGCGCGGCCTCCCTCGCCTGGGCCTTCGCCGGCTTGGGCGGTCGTGGACCGGGCCCGGGCGGCGGCTCCTCCTCCGGCTCGGGCTCGGCGACCTCGGGCCCCCGGGGCGCACCCGGCGCGAGCGGCGGCACCTCCAGCGCGCGCGTCGCCCCCGGAATGAACAGCTCCATCCCGGCCTCGAGCTGCCGCGGATCGCGGAGGTCGTTCACCTCCAGGAGCTCGCGGGCCGGGACGCCGTACGTCTTCGCGATCCGGTAGACCGTCTCGCCGCGCTTCACGACGTGGACGACGCCGACGAGGTCGGGCTCGACGTGCGGCTCGGGGCTCGTGAGCGGGACCGGCGGCGGCTCGGGGGCGCCGGAAAGGTGGTGCGCGCACGCGGCGAGCGCGATCGCCGCCGACGCCGCGATCGCCCGACCCGCCGTCAAACCGACGGCTCCTTCACATAGCCGTCGATGGTCCAGCTGCGCATCTCGGCGAGCAGCGCGTCGTGGCTCCAGTCGAGGTGGATGGGCGTCACGGAGACGAGGCCGTCCTGGAACACGCAGTTGCAGTCGGAGTGCGGGATGTCCTCGTTCACCGCCCCCTCGCCGCCGATCCAGTAGTACTTCCGCCCGCGCGGGTCGCGGTTCTCCACCACCTCGTTACCGTAGGTGCGGCGGCCGAGCCGCACGAAGCGGTAGCCCTTCACCGGCCCGGACGGCACGTTCACGTTGAGCAACGCCGGCGCGGGCGGTGGGTTCGAGATGAGCCGGCGCGCCAGGGCGGCGGCGAACGCGGCCGCGTGGCCGAAGTCGTGCGGCGGCGGCGAGGCGAGGGAGACCGCGATGGCGCTGCACCCGAGGAGCGCGCCCTCCATCGCAGCTGCGACGGTGCCCGAGTAGAGGACGTCGGTCCCGAGGTTGGGCCCGTTGTTCACGCCCGACAGGACGAGGTCGGGGCGGCGATCGCGGAGCAGCAGGTTGAGCCCCATGTAGACGGCGTCGGTGGGCGTGCCATCCACGGCGAACCGCCGCGGCCCGACCTCCACCACGCGCAGCGGGCGGTGGAGCGAGATGGAGTGGCTGGAGGCCGACTGCTCGCGGTCGGGGGCGACCACCCAGACCTCGTCGTCCGGGAAGGCGCCGACGAGCGCCGCGAGGCCGGGCGCGTGGATGCCGTCGTCGTTGGAGACCAGGATCCGCACGCGGGGATGCTACCACCGGGCGCCGCCGGCGCTACCAGCGGAGGCCCGTCACGAGGAGGACCATGGTGAGCACGCTCGAGCCGACCATCGCCCACCCGAGCTCGCGCAGGCGCTTCGGGGAGAAGCGCGCCAGGCACACCGCGATGGAGAGCAGCGCGGTGGGGAGGAGCGCCACCGGCGCGGCGGACGGAAGGCCCGCGCGGCTCGCGGCGAAGGCGCCCGCGAGGAGCGCCGCCGAAAGCGCGGCGTGGGCGAAGCCGGGATCGCGGCGACCCTTCGACCGCGCGCGCACGAGCACCACGTGCACGGCCAGGGTCGCCGCGGCGAAGGCCAGCACCCACGTCACCCAGCAGGCGATCGCCCAGGCGAGGGGAGCACCGCCGGCGAGCGCGACCGCGAGGCCACCCGACGAGAGCGCCGCGCCCACGAGCATCTCACCGGCCACCGTCTTCTCGAGCCGGCGCAGGACGAGCCAGGCGACGGCCACCGCGAGCGCGGCCGGGAGGAGGAGCGCCCAGCGCGCGACCTGCGGCGCGGTGGCCACCCCGAGGGCACCCGAGAGGAGCGCGAGGCCGCCCAGCAGGGCGAGGAGGCGCCGGGCACGCGGACCGTCCGCCTCGAGGGCGCGCTTGCCGCGCTGTCCCGCGACGACGAGCAGCGACTCGTGCGCGACGAAGGCGGCGACGAGGGCGAGCGCGAGCGCCGCCGAGGCGAGCCGCGGCCGGCCGATCGCGAGCGCGGTGAGCAGCGGCAGGATGAGCTGCCCGTAGGCGCCATGCTCGTGCGGGACGAGGGTGCGGCTGGGCGGCGGCGTGGTGGTCGAGGGTGCCGGCTGCAGCATGCGGGGACGGATCCTAGGCGCGAACCAGGCGCGCCGCACGCCGTCGCTCGCGCCCCGCGCGGCGGATGGTCAAGTTCTCGATCGACCCATCCAAACGGAAAGGAGCTCCAGATGGCTCAGCGAGCCAAGGTGGCGTGCATCCTGTCGCAGGACTTCGAGGACTCGGAGTTCCGCGTGCCGTACGACCGGATGCGGAGCGCGGGGTACGAGGTCGACGTCATCGGAACGCGGGCGGGGGAGGAGCTCGCCGGCAAGAAGGGCAAGGAGAGGGTGAAGGCCGACAAGGGCATCGCCGAGGTGAAGCCGGACGACTACCAGGCCCTCTTCATCCCAGGTGGCTACTCGCCCGACCACCTCCGCGCCGACAAGCGTTTCGTCGATTTCGTGAAGGCGTTCGACCAGCAGCACAAGACCGTCGCCGCCGTGTGCCACGGTCCGCAGCTCCTCATGACGGCGGGGCTCGTGAAGGGCCGTACGCTCACGGCGTGGACGACGATCCAGGACGACCTGAAGCAGGTGGGCGCGAAGGTGAAGGACGAGCCGGTGGTCGTGGACGACAACTGGATCACGAGCCGGAAGCCCGACGACCTCACCCAGTTCAGCGACGCCATCCTCCAGCGGCTCGGTTAGGTTGGACGGCATGCCGCTCTCCATCACCTCTCCGGCGTTCAGCCAGCAAGGGGAGATCCCGTCCGTTCACACCTGCGAGGGCGCGGACAGCGCGCCGCCGCTGCGCTTCGGGGGCGTGCCCGCCGGGGCGAAGAGCCTCGCGCTCATCGTCGACGATCCCGACGCTCCCGATCCGCGCGCGCCGCAGCGCACCTTCGTGCACTGGGTGCTCCACGACGTGCCGCCCGACGCCCCGGATCTGCCCGAGGGCGCGAGCGCGAAGGACCTGCCGAAGGGCACGCGCGAGGGCACGAACGACTGGAAGCGCGTCGGCTACGGCGGCCCATGCCCGCCGATCGGCCGCCACCGCTACTTCTTCAAGCTGTACGCGCTCGACACGGTCTTCGGCGACCTCGGCCACCCGACGAAGGCGAAGCTCCTCGAGGCGATGAAGGGCCACGTGCTCGAGGAGGCGCAGCTCGTGGGGACGTACCAGAAGAAGGGGTAGCCGCGGCGGACCCCGCCCCGATCGCTTACGATCGAGCCATGTTCGCCACGCGTGACGGGATCGCCCCCGCGGCCGGGAAGGGCGCCTACGCCGTC
>DASWDS010000269.1:0-31442 GCA_036395165.1 Anaeromyxobacteraceae bacterium
GTCCTCCCGCACGAGGTCGAGCACGAGCTCCCGGAACTTCTTCTGCACGACCTGCCCGCTGCGCTTGCCGATGAGGGCGCGGAAGAGCCGCTGCTGCTCGTGCGCGTGCTCGATGAGGCCATGTGAGAAGCCGAGCGGTCGCGCGGGCGCGTCGCCGGACGCCGCGAGCTGCGCGCGCAGGGTCCTGCGCAGGTCCTCGAACCCGCCGCCGACCAGGTCCTCCTTGTCGGCGAAGTGGGTGTAGAAGGTCGACCGCCCCACGTCGGCGCGATCGCACACGTCCTGCACGCTGAACCCGTCCCAGCCGCGCTCCAGGACGAGCGCGATGAGCGCGTCGCGCAGCGCGCGGCGCGTGCGCCGGACACGCCGATCGGCCGTGCTGGGGAGCCTTCCGCCCATGGTGCGCCTTTCACTTCCTGGACAGTCGGCCGGCCCGTGTCCGTGACTGGCCACGCGCGGCCGGGCTGTCGGTTGCGTACTGCTCGATGGTCCCGATACTTGGACCCATAACTGGACATCATGTCCACTTACGGAGGAAGCGTCCATATGATCGAGCTCCGCGGCGTCACCAAGCACTACCCCGGAGAAGGTGGCGGTTTCACGGCCCTCCGCGGCGTCGACCTCCGGGTCGCGCCGGGGGAGTTCGTCGCCGTGGTCGGCAAATCGGGGAGCGGCAAGTCCACGCTCCTCAACCTCGTCGCCGGCATCGACCGGGCGAGCGCCGGGGAGGTCCGCGTCGCCGGGACGGCCCTGCAACCGCTCGACGAGAGCCGGCTCGCAGCCTGGCGCGGCCGGAACGTCGGGGTGGTCTTCCAGTTCTTCCAGCTCCTGCCCACGCTCACCGCGCTCGAGAACGTCGCGCTCCCCATGGATCTCTGCGGCACGCGGCCACCTCGCGAGGCGCGCGAGCGGGCGCTGGCGCTCCTCGAGCAGATGGGCATCGCCGACCAGGCGGCGAAGCTCCCCTCCGCCCTCTCCGGCGGCCAGCAGCAGCGCGCCGCCATCGCCCGGGCCCTCGCCAACGACCCGCCCGTCCTCGTCGCCGACGAGCCCACAGGGAACCTCGACTCGCGCACGGCCGAGTCGGTCCTCGAGATCCTCGCCGCCACGGCGGGCAAGGGACGGACGGTCCTCATGGTGACGCACGAGCGCGACGTGGCGGGGCTCGTGGATCGCGTCGTCACCCTCGCGGACGGCCGCATCGCGGGCGAGGTCCGGAGCGCGCGGCCATTCGGGGAGGTGTCTCATGGCTAGCCCGCGATGGACGAAGCTCGCCCGCGACGTACGGGCGGAGCGGGGCCGGCTCGCCCTCATGATCGTGGCCATCGCGGCGAGCCTCGCCGGGGTGGGCGCGGTCGCCGGCGCCTACGCCGTCCTCACGCGCGAGATCGCGGTCAACTATCTCGGCACACGCCCCGCCGCGGCGACGCTCGAGATCCCGAGCGGCGTGGACCCCGCGCTCGTCGCCGCGGTCCGCAGCTTCCCCGGAATCGCCGACGCCGAGGCGCGCGAGGTGATCCTGGCTCGCGCCCGCGTGGGGGACGACTGGCGCCGCATGCTCCTCTTCGTCGTCGATGACTTCGGCGACCTGCGTCTCAATCAGTTCCGCCTCGAGCGCGGCGCGTGGCCGCCGCCCGAGGGCACGATGCTCGTCGAGCGGAGCGCGCTCTCGATGCTCGAAGCCGACATGGGAGAGCGCGTCGTCGTGAAGACCCCGCGCGGCGCACCGCGCGAGCTTCGCATCACGGGCGTCGTCCACGATCCGGGCCTCGCCCCGGCGTGGCAGGAGCGGTCGGGCTACGGCTACATCGCGCGCGCGACACTGGCGTGGCTCGGTGAGCCTCCGGTGCTCGGCGAGCTGCGCGTTGCTTTCGCGGGCGATCCCCGGGACACGCGGGAGGTCGAGAACCGCGCGTCCGAGCTGGCGCGATGGCTCGCCGGGCGCGGCCATCCCGTGAGCGAGATCCGCGTCCCGCCTCCGGGGCAGCACCCGCACCAGAAGCAGATGACCACCATCCTCGTCATGCTGCTCGCCTTCGCCGTGATGGCGCTCGTCCTGTCCGCCGTCCTCGTCGCGACGTCCCTCGCTGCCCTGCTCGCCCGGCAGGTGAGGGAGATCGGCGTCATGAAGGCGCTCGGGGCGAGAGCCGCGCAGGTCGCGGGCCTCTACACCGCGCTCGTCGGGCTCGTGGGCTCGGCGGCGGCGCTCGCGGCCGCGCCGCCCGGCATCCTCGGCGCGCGCGTGCTCGCGCGAGCGGTGTCACGTCTGCTCAACCTGACGCTCACGAGCGAGGCGATCCCGTGGTGGGTCTTCGCCGTCCAGGCCGGCGCCGGCCTCATCGTGCCGCTCCTCGTCTCGGCGATCCCCATCTGCCGCGCCAGCCGGCGGAGCGTCCGCGAGGCCATGGAGGACCATGGCGTCGCCTCCGAGCGCGCTCGCGTCGCGTTCGCGGCGCTCCCGCTGCCCCTGCGGACCGCGCTTCGCCGGCCGGCGCGGCTCGCGCTGACGCTCGGCCTCCTCGCCGCGGCCGGCGCGATGACCATGACCGCCGTCCAGGTGAAGCGCGGGTGGGAGGCGAACGTGGCCAAGGTCTACGAGACTCGCAGCTACGACGTCGAGGTGCTGCTGCACGCCCCCGCGCCTGCGGCGCTCGCGGAGCGGCTACGGCGGCTGCCGGGCGTGCGCGCGGCGGAGGCGTGGGGGTACGCCCCTGCGGCCTTCACCCGGCCCGGCGCGACCGACGTGGTGCGCACCTACCCGGACCGTGGTCACGGGAGCCTCGAGGCGATGGGACCCCCGCCGGCCACGGCGCTCGTCCGCTTCCCGCTCCGGGCCGGCCGCTGGCTCGGCCCGGAGGACCGCGGCACCGATGCAGTCGTGCTGAACCACGTGGCGCTCGCGCAGGCGCCAGGGCTGCGCATCGGTGACCAGGTGCGCCTCTCGATCGACGGACGCGCGACGACATGGCGGCTCGCCGGGATCGTCGAGGAGATCGGCAGCCCGGGTGTCGCCTACGTCGCGGACGCCTCCTTCGCGCGGGCCGCCGCGACCGCGGGGCAGGCGCGCCTGCTCCGGGTCGCGACCACCGCCGGATCGCCGTCGGAGCGGACGAGCATCGTCCGCACGATCGAGCGGGCGCTGGCGGAGGAGGGCGCCTCTGTCGAGTCGGTCCTGCCGCTCTCCGAGCTCCGCACCGCGATAGGGGATCACATCCTGGTCCTGGTCCGCTCACTCATCGCGATGGCCGTGATCCTGGCCATCGTCGGCGCGCTCGGTCTCGCCTCGTCGATGGGCGTCAGCGTGGTCGAGCGGACGCGCGAGCTCGCCGTCATGAAGACGCTCGGGGCGACCCCGAGCCGGATCGCCAAGATGCTGCTCGCGGAGGGGCTCGCCATCACCGGCCTGAGCGCCGTCCTCTCCGGCGCCCTCGCCGTGCCGCTCACCGTGTTCGTCGATCGGCTGGTGGGGATGCTGGGGTTCCTCGCGCCGCTGCCACTCGTCCTCTCGCCGATGGCGGCCCTCGCCTGGCTGGGGCTCTCCGTGGCCGTGGCGTTCGGCGCGACGCTCGTCCCGGCGCGCCGGGCGTCCACCCTCGTCATCCGGGAGGCGCTGGGACGGACCTGAGGCGGTTCCCGGCGCTGGCGCGCCGCTCGCGCTGCGACGGGCTCGATGACACTCCCCTGACGGGACGTGACCAACGACGGCAGTGGCGCAGTGACCCCTGGTCAACCTGTCGCGGGGGCGATGTCACCAACCGAAACGTTCACTGACAGCTCGCGAGCGCACGGCTCGCGCCGCACCTCCGAATGGAGGTTGTCGCGTAATGTGCTCGCGCTCGCGCCGATCAAAGTCATAACCTGCGGTACCCCGACCCTGGGGCGCTTGCACATAGCCTCGAGGCCCATCTCGGAGGACAGGACATGAAGAGAGTCGTCCGCGTCGCACTCGCGTTCGTCGGCGGCATTGCTGTGTCTTGCCTGCTGTTCACCCCCCGTGCGTCGGCTGTGCCGACCTACACGCGCGAGTACGGAGTGTCGTGCACCGGCTGCCACTCGATGTGGGGCTCGTTGAACGTCGCGGGCGCCACGTTCCGGCTCAGCGGCTATCGCGCGATGAGCGGGCGCGACCTGACGCCCACCGAGAAGCCCATCGAGCTCGCGAACGGCGCGCTCACGCTGCCGGGCACCTTCCCCGCCTCGCTCATCACGGGTGCCGGGCTCGAGTACCGCCGGGAGAACCGCGGCGCTTCGGCCGGTGACCACACCGTGCAGAACGGGTCGAACCTGACCATCGCGGACGCGAGCATCTTCCTCACCGGACCGCTCGGGAAGCACCTCTCCTTCTTCATCGAGTTCCCGATGTTCGAGTCGAAGGCTTGGGAGTTCACGCCGACGGGGCCGGCGGAGGCGAACGACCATCCCATCGGCGCCACGCCGCTCAGGACCGAGAGCCCCGTCTTCGAGGTGGCGAAGTTCTGGTGGAACAGCCTCCTCGGAGACGCCGCGCCGCGCGACAGCGTGAACCTGCTCGCCGGGATCACGCACCTCCCGCTGGCCTACCCCTCGGGGAAGGTGCGGCTCGCGGTCAATCAGTACCTCGTCTACGAGCGGCGCGGCCTCGACTACATCAGCCCGGTCAAGCTGGACACGCTCTTCGCTCCCGAGGTGGCGGACGGGCTCTTCAGGCTCGGCGAGCCGCAGGGGATGGCGGAGGTGAACGGCATGTTCGTCCTCGGCGCTCCCGTCACGGACGTCGCCAAGCGGCAGACGTTGTGGCTCGAGTATCACCTGGGGCTCACGAACGCGAGCAACGCCAAGTCGGATCCCAATGGGTCGAAGGGCGTATACGGGCGATACGTCATGCGCTGGTACAACCAGTCGCTCGGCGCGTTCGCGTTCTACGCCTCGGACATCTACAGCGACGAGATCCGCGCCGCGGGCGCGGCCGGCGGCGTCATGGCCGGCGGCAGCTTCCAGAACAGCACGGTCAGGGCCGGCCCCGACGCGACCCTCAGCCTCGCGCCGCTCGGGTTCCCGGTGAGCCTCGAGAACAACGTGCTCTACAACCGCGAGAGCGATCCGACCGGTCACGGTCGCGAGTTCGTTTGGTGGGGCGGGCTCCACCAGCTCAACTGGTTCATCTCCAAGAAGGCCGTGACGTACGCCCGCTACGACTGGATCAACGGCAGGGCGTACGACGACACCGTGGTGGGCGGCATCACCAAGGCCGATCCTCGCGAGTGGGACATCATCGCGGGCCTCCAGTTCCTCGTGCTCGAGAACTTCAAGCTGATCGGCGAGTACCGCCATCACGAGTTCGAGGACCGCGCCAGCACGCCCACGAAGGCGACGCTGAAGGACGACGGGTTCACGCTTAGAGCCATGACGGGCTTCTGAGCGGCGCCCACTCGGAGCCCGCATGCGAGCCGGGGTGGGGAGGGCTGCTGCCTCTGCCACCCCGGCTCGGTCAGCGTGGCGAGCGAAAGGAAGCAGCGATGCTGATGGTCCGCAGGACCGTTCCCCTGCTGTGCGTGTCGCTCCTGCTCATGGGGCCGAGCGCCGTCATCGCGGACGAGGGCGAGAAGGTCTTCCAGGAGTCGTGCACCTCCTGTCACAACGCGAAGACGCGCCCGCTCGACAAGACTCGCCTCACACGCGAGAAGTGGAAGGAGGCGGTCGAGCGGATGGAGGGCATGGGGACGGAGGTGCCCGGCGGCAAGAAGCTGTCGTCGCTGCTCGACTACCTCGAGCAGACGCACGGGCCGGACGGCTCGGCACCGGCCGCCAAGGACGAAGAGAAGAAGTAGCTGCTCGCCGTACGTCCGCTTCACGGAGCGGTGCCCCCCAACGCCGCCCGCGCCTCGTCGAGCGCCACCGCTGACGACGCGCTGTACGCGACCGAGTCCCGCTGTGTTGCCCCCAAGGCGGACGCCCGACAGGGCGTCGCACACGGGAGGACTCTTCGTGAAGACTGGCGGGCTCGACGCGCAAGGCGCCGACCAAGAGCCTGCCGGAGGTGGACCGTGAGAGTCGTCTCGTCGATCGCAGCCCTGTTCGTCGTGTCGTCCGGCTGCGCGGGACACGAAGGCGCCGCGAAGGGCGGGGCACCCTCTGCGAGCGCGCCTCTCCCGGGCGGCGCCGCGAACGCGAGCAAAGCGCCGAATTACGGAACCGTGAGCTTCCCCGTGAGTTGCAGCGCCGCGGCGCAGCAGCAGTTCGATCTCGCCGTGGGCGCGCTCCACTCGTTCTTCTACCCGGAGACCGTGAAGGCATTCACCCGCGTGCTCGAGATCGATCCTGGATGCGCGATGGCGTACTGGGGAATCGCCCGCAGCCAGCCCCCGAACCCGCTCGTCCTGCCCTTCCCTCCCGGCACCTTCCAGCGCGGGCTGGAGGCGATCTCGAAGGCGAAGGCGCTCGGGCCCAAGACGCAGCGCGAGCGCGATTGGCTCGCTGCCGCCGAAACGTACTTCGCCGATCCCGACGCGGTCCCCTACGACGTCCGCATCGAGCGTTACCGGAAAGCGATGGAGCAGCTCACGCGCCAGTACCCGGACGACAGCGAGGCGGCGGTCTTCTACGCGCTCGCGCTGCTCGAGAGCGCGGATCCGCACGACAAGAGCTACGGGAACCAGCTCGAGGCGGCGAAGCTGCTCGAGAAGCTCGCCCCGGTCCACCCGAATCACCCGGGGATCACGCACTACATCATCCATGCCTACGACTACAGCCCCATCGCCGGGCAGGGCCTCACGGCCGCGAACGAGTACGCCAGGATCGCCCCCTCGGCGCCGCACGCGCTCCACATGCCTTCGCACATCTACTCGATGCTCGGCATGTGGAAGCCCTCGACCGAGTCCAACCAGGTGACGCTCGTCGCGGCCCGCGCGTACGCCGCGAAGAGCTTCCCGGCTGGCGTCGTGCTCATCGGCGAACCTCACTCACTCGACTTCATGGAGTACGCCTATCTCCAGCTCGGCAACGACGGAGAGGCGCGAAGGGTGATGGCCGAGGCAGCGGCGATAACCAAGTCCAACGCGCCCAGCATCGTCGTGGACGCAGCCCTGGCTACCATCCCGACCCGGTTCGCGCTCGAGCGCGGCGCGTGGGCGGAGGCTGCGGCGCTGGAGCCTCGGCCGAGCGCCTATCCCTATGCGGAGGCGGTGCGCCTCTTCGGCCGGGCCGTGGGCGCTGCGAGGCTCGGCGATCCGGCCCACGTCGCACAGGCACGCGCCGACGTCGACAGGATGAGCGAGCTGCGCGCGCGGCACCTCGCCAAGCCCGACCAGGTGTACTGGTCCGAGCAGACCCAGGTCCTGATCGACGGAGCGTCCGCATGGCTCTCGCACGCCCAGGGCGACGAGAACGAGGCGCGGCGCCTGCTCCGGAAGGCCGCCGACCTCGAGGACGCGAGCGAAAAGCACGTCGCGATGGAGAACCGCTTGTTCCCGATGCGCGAGCAGCTCGGCTATCTGCTGCTCGAGCTGCAGGAGCCGCAGAAGGCGCTCCCCGAGCTCGAGGCGTCGCTGAGATCGACCCCGAACCGGCTGCGAGGCCTCTACGGTGCCGCCAAGGCCGCGGAGCGCTCGGGCCAGAGGGGCATCGCGAGGGACTACTTCGAGAAGCTCCGCGCGCTCACGGCCGAGGCGGACGGTCAGCGCGCCGAGATCGCCGAGGCGAGGGCGTTCCTCACCGCGGGCTGACGCGCGCGTCGGCCGGAGGGCGAGCGAGCGCGAAGTGAGCCAGGGCTCGCTCCCTCCGCGCAAGGTCCGCAGTCCCTCGTGCGCCTTCACGGAGCCCCGGTTAGGAAAGACCGCAGAGACCGCAGCCTGGGTATTGGAAGCACTCCGCTCCCTCACCGGCCGGCCCGAGGGACGAACATGGATGCTCTGATGCCCATCTCGTTGGTTCACTACTACGACACGCGCCTGCACCAGATCCTGTGCGGATTGCGCGGCTTCGATCACCGATCCACGAAGCACTCACGCAACGTGACCTGCCCGTCGTGCGTGGGTCTCCTCGGCAAGCGACCCACGATGACGGCGCTGAGCCCGTCGGATGCTGCGACGGACAACGCCGCTCTGTAGCCCGGCCAAGCACGGCTCCAGGCGCTCGCCTGGCCTGCACAGGTCACGGCGGGCGTGTTGGCATCGCCCCCAGGGCGCCTGGAGTTGGGCTCGACGCCTTGAGCGCAAGCTCCCCCGCGGCGAGCCCGATCGGTCCCGCGCCTGGGACTGGGACAGCGACCTTTCATGGCGCCGGGCCGTCAGCTGCGGCGCCTCCTCCCGCGGCGAAGCGCCATCGCGGTCACGCCCGCGGCGAGGACGGCCGCCGTCCCGACGACCACCGGCAGCGCTGGTAGCACCGCGCGACGCTCCGGCCGCGCAAGCCGGTACAGCACCGGCATGGCCCCCACGCGGTTCGCCGCCAGGTTCGCCTGCACGAACGTCCGGAAGCTCCTCTTGAGGAGCTGCCGCGACATGAACCGCGGCACGCTCTCGTCCCAGCGCGCGTGGTTGATGGCGAGGTAGTCCGAGCGCTCTCCCTCCAGCGGGACGAGGAGCGTCGAGTTGTCGAGGCCGGTCTCCACCTGGTACCAGGCTGCCAGGTGATCCCACAGCCGCAGCGCGCGCTCGGCGTCGTCCGCCACGAAGTAGTTGAAGAGGAACAGGCCCTGCCTCGTCTTGTCGACGTCGCCCATCCGCTTCGCGTTGCGGGCTGCGACGACGTGCACCCGCCGTGCATGCGCCCGGAGCGTGTCGAGGAGCTCGCGGTACGGGGCCGTCGCCTGCACGTCCCGGAGGGCCGCCGGAGAGGTGGTCTCGACGAGCACCACGACGTCGAAGCGCGGGAACCGGATCTCGCCCGCCCGGTCCTTCACGTACGGGAACCGGCTGAACGGCGGGATCGCGACGGCCTCGTACACCGTGACCTTCTCCACCGCCCGTTCGCGCTCGAGGCGCCGCGCGAGCTCGTCGAGCGTCGCGAGGAGGTGCCGCTTCGCGCGCCCGCGGAAGAGGAGCGGGCCCGGGCGCGGCGGCGGACGCTCCTCCGCCCCGATGTGGATGTAGCCCGAGGTGGCGGGCTCCAGCAGCGCCGCCGGGGCGTACCTGGGATCCGGGTTGACGATCTGCAGCTCCATGGTCGTTTCCTCCTCCGCAGGCTCTCGTCTCGCTCGCTCGCCGGGACCCAGGCCCTTCGAATGGGCGACGCGAGCACCTCGATCGCGGGTCCACCACGAACAGTTGCGAGCGCGAGGAAGGACCGCAACCACGCGGGAGGGACCCCGCGGCGCCTCGGTCGCACTGATGGCGAAGGAGCGGGCCGGTCACTATCAGAGCGCAGCCACGATCCCCCACCGAGGATGGCGCATGGACGATTTCCTGCGATCGATCTTCCTCTCGAACGAGTTCATGCCGCACGGCCACTGCTTCCTGTGGAGGCCGGGACTCGTCTGGCTGCACGTCCTCAGCGACGGGCTCATCGGCACCGCGTACCTCGTCATCTCGCTCACGCTCTGGCACCTCGTACGGAAGATCCGCATCCCGTTCAGCCCGATGATCCTGGCGTTCGGGATGTTCATCGGCGTCTGCGGCCTCACGCACTACATGGAGATCTTCACGCTGTGGGTTCCCGATTACTGGCTCTCGGGTTCGGTGAAGGCCATCACCGCCGCCGCCTCCGTGGCGACAGGCGCGTACTTGTTCCAGGCGAGCTCCGCGATCGTCGGCATGTCGGGAAGCGCCCAGCTGGCCGAGGCGCGACGTCTGGAGGTCGAGACCACTCACCGGCAGCTCGAGGAAGCCGCCCGCCGTCACGAGCGAGCCTTCAAGGCGCTGAGCGAGTGCACCCAGGCCCTCGTGCGTGCGACGGGGGAGCAAGCCCTCCTCGACGCGGTGTGCCGGATCTTCGTCGACGTCGGTGGTTATCGCCTCTGCTGGGTGGGACTCGCGGAGAACGACGAGCGGAAGACGGTCCGGCCCGTCGCCCATGCCGGCCACGACGAGGGCTACCTCGCGTTCGTGGATGCCGTCTGGTCCGACTCGGAGCGAGGCCGTGGCCCGAGCGGCGCGGCCATCCGCACGGGGCGAGCGGTCATCGTCACGGACGTCGCGACCGATCCGGCCTTCGATCCGTGGCGCAGCGAGGCGGTGAAGCGGGGCTACACCTCACTCGTCGCCCTGCCGCTCATCGCCCAGGGGAGCACCCTCGGCGTCCTCAGGATCTACGCGGCGGAGAAGGACGCCTTCGACGACGACGAGATGAAGCTCCTCACGTCGATCGCGGACGACCTCGCCTTCGGCATCGCGGCGATCCGCGGGCGTTCGGAGCGCGACGCGATGACGGCGCAGCTCATGCAGGCCGACCGCATGGCCTCCGTCGGCATGCTCGCGGCCGGAGTGGCCCACGAGATCAACAACCCGCTCACCTACGTGATCTCCTCGCTCGACTTCGTCGAGAGTCGGCTGAAGGAGCTCGAGCCGCCTGGCCCGGAGTGGGACGAGCTGAACGAGGCGCTCGCCGACGCGCGGGAGGGGGCCGCGCGCGTGAAGCACGTCGTGCGGGACCTCAAGACCTTCTCCCGCGTGGACGAGGAGCACCGCGCGACGATCGACCTGCGGGCGGTGATCGAGTCGTCGATCAACATGGCCTTCAACGAGATCAAGTACCGGGCGCGGGTCGTGAAGGATTACCGGAAGACGCCCCAGGTCCTCGCCAACGAGGCGCGCCTTGGGCAGGTCTTGCTGAACCTCCTCATCAATGCCGCACAGGCCATTCCGGAAGGACACGTGGAGGAGAACGAGATCCGCGTCGCGACCCGGACGGACGAGCGCGGCCGCGCCATCATCGAGGTCCGAGACACCGGCTCCGGAATCCACCCCGCCGTCATCGAGCGGATCTTCGACCCATTCTTCACCACGAAGCCGATCGGCGTCGGTACCGGTCTCGGCCTCTCGATCTGCCGGAACATCGTCTCGGCGCTCGGGGGCGAGGTCGCCGTCGAGAGCGAGGTCGACGAGGGTACGGTCTTCCGCGTGGCGCTGCCGCCGGCGCCGCCCTGGGACGGTGAAGAGGCCCCCCAACGGGCGGCAGCCGTGACGCACGGGCGACGAGGTCGCATCCTCGTCGTCGACGATGAGCGGGGCATCGGGGAAGCCGTCCGACGAGTGCTACGTTCCGAGCATGACGTGGTTGCGCTCACCAGCGCGGAGGAGGCGCAGGCGCTCATCGCTCGCGGCGATCGCTTCGACGTCATCCTCTGTGATCTCATGATGCCGACGATGACCGGGATGGATCTCCACGCCGCCCTCACGGCTCTCGCGCCCGATCAGGCGGAGCGCATGGTCCTGCTCAGCGGGGGAGCCTTCACGCCCAAGGCGAGACACTTCCTCGACTCGGTCCCGAACGTCCGCGTCGAGAAGCCGTTCGACCCGACCAGCCTACGTGCGCTCGTTCGACACTTGATGCGCTGAGGCGTCGCTCCGCGCTCAGGTGGCTCGAGCCGGGTCGGATCATCGTGAGATCCTGGCACGACGCCGCCGCGGTCCCGCGATCCCGTCGCGGAGCACCGTCGCGAGCCGTGTCGCGCCGGCGGGGTCGAGGGGACTTCCGCTCACGAGCGCGCGGTAAAGGACCGCACCAATGATCATGTCGAGCGCGAGCTCGAGGTCGGCGCCCCCCCGGAGCTCCCCGCGCTGGACCTCGTCCCGGACGGCCACGCGCAGCGCCTCGCGCCGCGGCTCGATGAACCGCGTGCGCACCGCTCCGGACACCTGCGGGCTGCGCCACATCTCGACGATGAGTCCGAGCAGGGCGCGGCCAGAGGGCCCCCGGTAGAAGCTCGCGGTCGGCTGGACGATGCGCTGGAGGCCGCCGGACGACGCCGCCGGCACCGCCGCGACCTCGCTGGCCACGAGCTTCGCCACGTGATCCACGGCCGCGACGACGAGCGCAGGCTTCGAGCTCCAGCGGCGGTACAGCGTGGCCTTCCCGACCCCCGCGCGCGCCGCCACGGCCTCCATGGTGAGCCGCTCGTATCCCTCGTCGGCGAGGAGCGAGAGCGTGGCCCCGAGAATCGCTCGGTCCGCCGCGGGGCTGCGCGCGCGACCACGTGGACGGGTCGACATCTGGGCGGGTCCCATGTTGGAATGCGAGACGGTATCGTATCGTAAATCGAACGCGGAGCTCGAGGAAGCGAAGACCGCCTGAGCTCACCGCGCTCGCGCCGGGCTCGACCTCGCCCGCCGCAGTCGTGAGCTGGCGGCGACGGAGATGCGATGAACGTACTCGTCCTGAACTGTGGCGTCTCGTCGGTCAAGTTCGCGGTCGTCCACTCGTCGAACGCCCACGAGCACATCTCCGGGATCGTGGATCGCCTGGGAACACCCGAGGCGACGCTCGAGTTCAATCACGAAGGTCGCGAGCAGTCCCGGAGCGTGCAGGGTGCCGACCTCGGCTTCGCGCTGTGCGCCATCGTCGACCTCCTGCGCGAGGTGGGGCTCGGCGATCGGATGCTCGGGATCGGGCACCGCGTCGTGCACGGCGGCGCGAAGTTCTCGGGGTCGATGCTCATCACCCCGGAGGTGATCGCGAAGATCGAGGAGTGCATCCCCCTCGGGCCGCTCCACAACCCGCCCAACCTGCTCGGGATCCGGGCGACCCAGGTGCTGTTTCCCGAGCTGCCGCAGGTGGCGGTCTTCGACACCGCGTTCCACCACACGATGCCGCCGCATGCTTACCTGTATGCGGTGCCGTACGAATGGTTCGAGAAGCACGAGGTCCGCCGCTACGGGTTCCATGGCACGAGCCATCGCTACGTGTCGCAGCGCGCCGTCGAGCAGCTCGGCCTCGATCCCGAGGACCACGCGATCGTGACCGCACACCTCGGGAACGGCTGCTCTCTCGCCGCCGTCCGCAACGGCAAGAGCATGGATACGACGATGGGCCTCACGCCGGTGGACGGCGTCGTCATGGATACCCGCAGCGGCGCCATCGATCCGTCCATCATCGCGCACATGAAGAAGGCGCTCCACTGCAGCGCCGATCGCGTGATGGAGATGCTGAACAAGGAGTCCGGGCTGGCCGGCATCTCGGGGCTCAGCAAGGACATGCTGTCGCTCCAGGCTGCGGCCGCGCACGGGCACGAGCGCGCGGCGCTGGCGATCGACAAGTTCTGCTACTCCGTCTCCAAGGCAGCCGCGGGCATGATCGTGTCGCTCGGGCGCGTCGACGCCCTCGTCTTCACGGGTGGCATCGGCGAGAACAACGTCCAGGTGCGCGCGCAGGTCATCGGGCTGCTCGGATTCGCCGGCTTCGCCCTCGACGCGAAGGCGAACGAGCTGCACGGGAAGCCGCTGAACGGGCGGATCACGAGGACCACGAGCCCGATGGCGGCCGTCATCCCGACGAACGAGGAGCTCATGATCGCGAAGGACACGGCGAGCATCGTCTCGAGCGGTGACGAGACGGCCTCGCGCGGCGCCCTCTACGCGCTGTCGTGAGGGCTGCGCGGGCTTCTTCCCTCTTCAGGCGCCGGCTATCGCTTGACGACGTTCTTTCGAGCGTGCGTCGGCGCGTGGAGGTGCGGATGGGGCGCGCTCCTGATCATGTGGAGGATCCATGCGAACAGCCCCAGGATCGTTCCATAGATCACGATGGCGAGGCCCAACAGCTCGCGATCAGCAGGCATGTGGAAGCGGTACTCGGCAGCCGGGATCCCGTCACGCCCTTTGCGGGCCACGTCGAGCGCCACGATGCGGAGGCGCGTTTCAAGTCGCCGGGGCTCGATCCCTGGACTGTCCCACGTTCGCGTGATTTCTCGCTCGCCCAAGTCGTGAGCCTCTACGACCCGGACCGAACCCACCGCTGCGCGCGAAAGGACGTATGGCCCCACAGGTCAGGGGTTCGCTGTTCCTCGACTACGTGCGGATGCTCAAGGCACGGCGGGACGTCGACTGGTGCCAGCACCTCGCGCCGGCGGATCTCAGCTACCTGGAGCAGCGGATCGGCCTCGAGGACTGGTACCCGATGGATGCGTTCGAGCGCCTCGGGATTGCGATCCTGGACGTGATCGCCCGCCGCGATCTCGGCGCGGTGCGTGCCTGGGGCAAGCGGACCGTGCTGCCCCTGTCGGAACTGCACGGGGGCCTGCTCGTCAAGAACGATCCGCGCGAATCGCTCATGCGCTTCCTCGTGCTGCGGCGGACGTTCTTCGACTTCGAGGCCGCGAGCATGATCCGGCTCGACGATTCCGAGGTACGCCTGAGGATCGCCTACGGGATGTCGTCCGCCGCCGAGGAGGCGGCGTCCTACCAGACGATGGGCTTCTTCGAGGGCCTGGTGGAGCTCGCCGGAGGCAAAGAGGTCAGAGCGCGCTTCGTGGAGCAGGCCTGGCGAGGGGCGAAGACCACCACGTTGGTGGTGAGTTGGGGACAGCCGGCCGCCCGCGTCCGGAGCCGTGACGAGGGAATTTGAAGGCCGTAACCGCCCGGGAATTGCCGGCTGGCGGTAGCCGGCCGACGAACGGCCTAGGCGGGAGCGAACGCGTTCTCCGTCGAGGTTGACCGCGGCCGGGCGGTGCAGTAGGACGTGACGCTCGCGGCGCCGCCCGCCATTCGCGCGATGAACGTCATGGCGAGCATCATGCCGGGCGCGCTCTGGCACAACGAGTCCGCGCTACGCGCGATGGCCGCGATGGCGCAGCGCCTTCTGGGAACGGCCCGAGATGGCGCTCGCCGGCCGGGAACGGTCACTGAACTCGAGCGGGCCGCGCTTCCTACTGGTTCGGCTCCTTCGGCTGTGCGCCCGCCATGCTCTTCTGCAGCGCGGCCACACGCTGTTCTGCCAGGACGCGCAGCCGCGGATTCGCAGCGCGGCTCACCTCGTCTCGATACATCGCGAGCTCCTTCACGTGGCCATCGTCGACGGTCTGCTTGAACGCGCTGTCGAACTCGGGTCCCGACTGCGACTGCAAGCGGGCCAAGGTCTCCTGCTCATCCGGCGACATCTCCGCGTCCCCAGAGATCCCCGACTGCTTCGCCAGATCGCTCAGCTGCTGACCGAGCTCGGTGTGCTTCTGCACCATCTTCTTGGCCATGGCCTTCAGCTCGGACTTGGTGGCCCGTTCAGCAGCAAGGCGCCCGAGCCGCAGCTCGAGCTCATTCACACCGAGCGCCTGCTTCAGGAATGCGCGGTCGCCTTCGACGCGTTGCGTGGGTGATTCAGGAGGCGCTGCCAGGGCGGGAGCTACGCCTATCGACAGCAGCAGGCCGGCACCGATTCCTGCGTGGATCCATCTCGTTCTGCACATGGGCTTCCCCTTCAGAGAGCGCGCCACGTCTGGCCGGCGCGCGGCGGTGGCGCCCGCGCACGGTCGTCCGAGAGTGGCGACATCTTGCGGGCTCGTCCTGATCGACGCTCGACGGGGCGTAAGCGTTCCGCGCCGTCCGGGATTCGCTCACACTCGCCGAGCGAGCGCGCGAATGCCACCGGCACTCGCCTGCGGGCGCGCCGGCGCAAGGAGGTGGTGACGCCGCGGGCCGTGCTTGACCCGGCGCCGCGCATATCGTAGAAAGACGATATGGCGTTTCCCCCGAAGGCCGTCTGCCCGCCTCCGTCGCGCCCGCAGGAGAAGCCCGACCTCCGCCCCGTGGAGGGCGCCGAGGCCGACGAGGATCTGGCGCTCCTCTGCAAGGCGGTCGGTCACCCGGCGCGGGTCCAGATCCTCCGCCTTCTCGTCCGCCGCGACTCGTGCATCTGCGGTGACATCGTGGACGAGCTGCCGCTCGCACAGTCCACCGTGTCGCAGCACCTGAAGGTCCTGAAGGACGCCGGGCTCATCCGCGGTGACATCGACGGGCCGCGGGTCTGCTACTGCATCGAGCCCCACGTCCTCCGCCGCCTCAAGGCCCTCGTCGGAAGTCTCTAGGGAGGACGAGCCGTGTCCGAAGCCGTCTCCGCCACCGCGACGCCGCCCGCGGGGGTGGCCCGAAACCTGTCGTTCCTCGATCGTTACCTGACGCTCTGGATCTTCCTCGCCATGGGCGCGGGGGTCGCGCTCGGCTGGCTCGTGCCGGGCGTCGTGCCGGCGCTGAACCAGCTCAACGTCGGGACGACGTCGCTCCCGATCGCGATCGGGCTCATCCTCATGATGTACCCGCCGCTCGCGAAGGTCCGCTACGAGGAGCTGCCGCGCGTCTTCAAGAACGGCAAGGTGCTCGGGCTGTCGCTGGCGCAGAACTGGGTGGTCGGTCCGATCCTGATGTTCGCGCTCGCCGTGATCTTCCTGCGCGACAAGCCCGAGTACATGGTCGGGCTCATCCTCATCGGCCTCGCGCGCTGCATCGCGATGGTCATCGTCTGGAACGACCTCGCCAAGGGCGACACCGAGTACTGTGCCGGCCTCGTCGCGTTCAACTCCCTGTTCCAGGTCTTCTTCTTCTCCGTCTACGCCTGGATCTTCGTCACCGTCCTGCCCCGCTGGCTGGGTCTCCACGGAGCCGAGGTGAACATCACCATCGGCGAGATCGCGAGGAGCGTCTTCATCTACCTCGGGATCCCCTTCATCGCCGGCGTCGCCAGCCGGTTCGGCTTCCGCGCGTGGAAGGGCGAGGAGTGGTACCGGCGCGAGTTCATCCCGCGCATCTCGCCGATCACCCTCGTCGCGCTGCTCTTCACGATCGTCGTCATGTTCTCGCTCAAGGGCGAGACGATCGTGCAGCTCCCGCTCGACGTCGTCCGGATCGCCATCCCGCTCCTCATCTATTTCGTCGTCATGTTCTTCGTGTCGTTCTTCATGAGCAGGAGGGTGGGCGCGCCCTACGGTCAGACCGCGACGCTCTCCTTCACCGCTGCCTCGAACAATTTCGAGCTCGCCATCGCCGTCGCCGTGGCGACGTTCGGCATGTCGCACGGCGCCGCATTCGCGGCCGTGATCGGGCCGCTCGTCGAGGTGCCGGTCCTCATCGGGCTCGTGAACGTCGCGCTCCGCCTGCGCGACCGCTTCTTCCCCGGCGAGACGGCCGAGCTCGCCGCGCTCGAGAGCTGCGCGGGGAGCTTCCCGGCGCCGCGAAAAGCGAGCCCATGAGCATGGCCGCCTGGCAGCGCGAAGCGGAGGCGCTCCGGAAGCTCTCACCGCGCCATGTCCTGTTCCTCTGCGTCGCGAACTCGGCCCGCAGCCAGATGGCGGAGGGCATCGCGCGATCCCTTGCACCCACCGGCATCGAGATCTCCTCAGCGGGGTCGAGCCCTTCCCGCGTGAACCCGCTCGCCATCCGCGCGCTCGACGAGATCGGCCTCGACATACGCGGCCAGTCCTCGAAGGGCGTCGACACCATCTCGCCCCACGGCGTGGACGCGGTCATCACGCTCTGCGCCGAGGAGGTCTGCCCGGTGTTCCTGGGCAAGGCCCATCGCGTGCACTGGGGCCTTCCGGATCCAGCCGGCGCGGGGAACACGGAAGAGGAGCAGCTCCAAGCGTTCCGGGACGTCCGGGACGAGCTGCGTCGCCGCCTCGCCGTCGTCTTCGGTCGTTGACCCAAGGCCTGCGCGCTCTTCACCGCGGCAGAGCGGAGCATCGCCGACCGGCCGGCTCAGCTCTGCGGCGCTCGCCGGCCGCGCACCGCCCGCCGCACAGCCTGGAGCATGGTGATGGGGTGCGTGAGCGGCGTGAGCACCTTGGCGCGGACGCTGTCCGGCTCGAAGAAGACGCCGAGCTGCCGGAGCACCGTCGCCCGGTCGTAGTAGATGCGCTCGCCGGCGAGCCGGTGCTGCGCGTCGAAGGTGAAGATGCCGCAGATGGGCAGGTCGATGGAGCGGCCGGTCGCAGGGAGCCCGCGCCAGGTGCCCTGATGCGTTCCCCGCAGCCGCACCTCCAGGATGACCGCGTCGTCCGCGACGCGCGCGCTCTCGACGTCGAGGTGAAGATCGGGGGCCGCCCGGAACAGGTCGGCGTAGTAGGAGCGCACCGCGCCCAGGCCGGCGTGGTGCTCGCCCCAGGGCGCGTCGTCGTAGCAGCCGTCTACCCCGAACGTCGCCATCACGCCTTCGAGATCGTGCGCGTTCTCCAGGCGCACGTGCTCCATCACCCGTTCCAGCCGCAGCGCCGCGTCGCCCTGCCGCTGCAATCCGCTCGCCGTCATGGGAGTGACCTCCTGGGAGTGACCTCCGGCGCGGCCCATATCGGAACGCTCCTTGCCGCGCAACGGCGGCCGCGCGCTCGTCGTGGGCGCGACCTCAGGAGGGGCGTTCGAGCGAACTCTACTTCGGAGGGTCAGGACCAAGCGGCAACTGCGGGTTGGGCCGCACGAGACCAAGGTGGACGACGTTTCTCCGGTGCAGCTCGAGCCCCTTCCAGTGAGCCCCGTGCAGCCGGGTGGTGCCCTCCGTCCCGCCTCGGCGCCAGGATGGACACACCGCACGGCGCGTGACGTCCACCCGGGCATCCGAGGAGAACGCGCGCGCTCGCCGCGACCGCCGCGGTCGTCTTCGCCCTGGTCCTGATGCGGATGCGGCTGCCGTCGCTCCTGCACCTCGCCGCGCGACTCGGACGCTGAGATCCTCGGCGTAGACGGGCGGGCTTGCGCAAGGACGGGGCCGAGCAGGCGGGCCCCGCGGCGGCGAGATGCGCAGCATGCCAACATGATCCGGAAGCTCAAGTCTGGCGAGTTCCGCCTCTACTCGCGCAAGAAGGACCCGCGCACCGGCAAGCGGAGGAATCTCGGCACCTTCAAGTCGCTCGCCGCTGCGAAGCGCCACGAGCGCGCCGTGCAGTTCTTCAAACGGCACTGACGAGCGCGGCCCGATCGGTCGCCACCCGAACCTGGTCGTCTCGACGGCGCGCGCGCCCTCGATGGATCAGCCGGCGAGCCGCGCCGGCGAAACATCGGGCGGCGACACGCCCTCGGCGGCAACGTCGGCCGGGACGGGCTCACCGAGCACCAGGGCGGCGGCAAGGCGCGCCAGGGCGGGAGCCGTCTGGATCCCGTAGCCTCCCTGGCCGGCGAGCCAGAAGAAGCCCTCGGCAAGCGGATCGAAGCCGACCACGGGAGAGCGGTCGGCGACGAACGAGCGCAGCCCTGCCCACTTGCGGGGGATGTGGTGCACCTCCAGGTCGCACGCACGGGTGATCCGATCGACGGCGATCGCCACGTCGAGGTCGTCGGGATGCGCGTCGCACGGGGGCGAGGGGGTCTCGTCGGCGGGGGACGCGAGGAGCTTGCCGCTCTCGGGCTTGAAGTAGAACCGCTCCTCGGCGTCGATGACGAGTGGCCAGCGCGCAATCTCGACGCCTGCGGGCGGATCGAGCAGCACGACGGTTCGCCTCATGGGGACGAGGCCGATGGACGTGGCGCCCGCAAGCCGGCCCACCTCGTCGGCCCACGCGCCCGCGGCGTTCACCACGAGCGGCGCCGCGAACGTCCCCTGCTCCGTGTCCACGCACCAGACGCCACCCGCACGCTCGAGGCCGCGCGCACGCGCGCTGGTGACGAGCTCGCCCCCGGCCGTCCGGAGCAAGCGAAGAAAGCCGTGATGCAGCGCGTGCACGTCGACGTCCATCGCCGTCTCGTCCCACGCCGCTCCCGCGACATGGTCGCGACGCAGGATGGGAACGCGGGCCGTGGCTTCGGCTGGGTCGATGGCTCGTAAGCTTCCTCCGATCTCGCGCTCGAGCTGCCCGAGCAGCGCGAGCTGATCGTTCCGAGCGACGAACATCCAGCCTCGCGGGACGAGCAGCGGGTGCTCGGCGAACCCGGAGGGTGGCGTCGTCAGGAACGTCCGGCTGGAGCGTGTCAGGGCCCGGACGATCCGGTTCCCGTAGCCCTCCGCGAACACCGCCGCGGAGCGCCCCGTCGTGTGGTAGCCGGCGTGCTCCTCCATGTCGAGCAGCAGCACCTGTCGACGGCGCGCCAACTCTGCGGCGACGGATGCGCCCGCGATGCCGGCACCGATCACGATGACATCGGCTCGGCGCGCTGGAAGCTGGCTCTCGGCCATCGGCCGGATGATAGCACCCGCGGACCGATGCATCGGGGAGGCCCCGCGCGGCGTGATCGGCTGCGTCGCGATTCGGCTATGGCATCGTCAACCTTGGGTTCGACCGAGACCGCGGTCCGGTCGTGCTGCTCGCCGTCCGAGCGCATCTGGGACTGAAACGGGGCGCCCGCGTGGGAGCCGTTCACGGGAGGCACGATGAGTCCTGCCACGGCGATTGCGAGCGGCGGTGACGTCGCTCGGCCGGATCCACCTGCGTCGGCGATCATGCTGTCGGCCGTGGGCGGCGGCGTGGACGGGCTCGGCTACGTGCTCCTCGACCGGCTCTTCACGGCTCACATCACCGGGAACACCGTGAAGGCGGGTACCGACCTCGCGCAACTGGACGTCTCCAGGGCTCTCGTCGACTCATTCCCCATCGCGGTCTTCGTCCTCGGCGGCTTCACAGGCGCGCTCCTGCGCGATCTGCTGGCCCGGTGGGTCTCGCGGCCGCGGATCTCGGTGCTCGCCACCTCGGCGGCATTGCTGGTCGCTTTCGCCGCCGCGGGCGCGCTGCTCGAGGCAGGACGCGCTCCACCACCCGGCGGCATCTCCTTCTATGTGCTCGCGGCGCTCGCGACCGCCTCGATGGGTGTCCAGAACGCGGCGAAGCCGCTCTTTGCCGGACGCCCGGTCCGGACCTTCATGACAGGCACCATGATCGACTTCGGCGAAGCGCTCGCCGCCAGCGCCATGGCCGCTGGGGGTGCCCGCCGCGAGCGGCTCCACCACGCCGGTCTCCTCTTCACGGTGTGGTTAGCCTACCTCGTGGGCGGCGCGGCGGCCGGCGCGGCGGCGTTGCACCTGGGCACGGTCGCGGCCCTGCTTCCGGCCTGCGGCGTCGTCACGGCGCTTGCCGTGGAATGGCGCGCGCGTTGACGTGTCGGCAGTAGGCGTAGAGCGCGTCGTAGACGATCCACTCCGCGCGGTTGATCTCGTGGTCATCTCGCAAGTCGAGATGGCGAAAGCCCTCGGCGATCGCTTTGAGGCCCGAACTTTCGGGCTGGTTCCAGAGCGAGTTGTCGGTGTCGGCGCCATTGACGATCTTTGCCATCGGCGCCAAGGCGGGGTCCTTCTCCCACAGACGGTACTTCCGACACAAAGCATCGAATGTGCACTCCTTCCCGTGGTGTCCCAACTCGGCCCCCGCGACGTCGAAAGGCGTTGCCTGTTCTCGTTCCGCGACCGCAGCGATCTGGTCGCTGGGCACGAACAGGAACTCGGCCGACGGATCGATGAACTTCCGGATGAGCCACGGACATGCAACGCGGTCCACCTTGACTCCGGAACGGGTGATCCACTTCATGGGCACCTCCTCCGGCAGCCGGCCAAGCGGCACCGGCGGCCACAGAAGCGCCGCGGCTCGATGCGCGGTCGGACTATGTGTAACAACTGAATCATCGGGTTCAAGCCCGCGACGGGCGTGCGGTAGGACCGCCTCGGCGGCGCATGAGCGGCCACCCAGACCCTTGTCGGGACCCGCCAGCCTGGGTGACGTTCGTGCGGGCCTGCGTCGGGCACCATGCTATCCGAGGTTGCCACGTTGAACCGCCATGATTCACTTGTTAGTTAGAGCCTCATGGCCGGCAAGGACGAGCACGAGACGAGGGAGGCGACATGGAATCCTGGATGAGAGCTCTCACGGCAGCCCTACCATTCCTCATCGCGCTCCCCGTTGCTGCCGCGCAGCACATGACCGGCGAGCAGCCGCGGATCCTTTTCCTGCACTCCTGGGGCACGGGAACGACCCAGGATCTCGCACGCGGTCTCAGAACCGCGCTCGACCGCACGGCGACCCGGCTCGGGGCGAGGTGAGCGTGAGACGCCGCGGGACCTCGAGAACGGCGATGCCGCGGCGAGCACGCCTCTCGTGCCGGTGACGCGTGGCCGACCACTCCTCAGTGCCGGCGGCCGCGGCATCGTCCGCCGAAGTCCAGCAGGTCTCGATGTCCGAGATCTTCTGGTACTTCCTCAAGCTCGGGTGGCTCGCCTTCGGCGGTCCGGTCGGCCAGATCGGCCTCATGCACCTTCAAGTGGTCGAGCGCCAGAAGTGGATCACCGAGGACGAGTTCGTTCGCGCGCTCAACTTCTGCCACCTGCTCCCGGGCCCCGAGGCGCTGCAGCTCGTCATCTACGTCGGCTACAAGAAGGCCGGATACTGGGCCGGCATCCTCGCGGGGGTCCTCTTCATCCTGCCAGGCTACATCACGCTCAGCGCGCTGGCCTGGATCTACGTTCACTTCGGCAAGACTCCACAGGTCCTCGGCGTCCTGTGGGGCTTTCGTCCAGTGGGGCTTGCGCTGCTGCTCGCTGCGCTCGTCCGGATTTCACGCGCCGCGCTGAAGGGCATCTTTCCTGTCGTGCTCGCGATCGCAGCGTTCGTGGCTTTCTACTTCGCGCGGCTTCCGTTCTTGGTCGTGCTCTTCGGGTGCGGGCTCATCTTCATCGCGTGGCGCCGAATGGGGCCCGGTTCACGCGCAGCAGCGACGGCCGTCTCGCTCCTGTTCGCCACGCGCGCCGATGCTGTCGACTCCGCCGCAGAGCGGCTCTTCGATATCTCGTGGTTCTTCTTCAAGGTCGGGCTCTTCTCGTTCGGCGGCGCCTACGCGGTGCTGCCGTACATCCGGGAAGGGGCGGTCGCGACCTACGGGTGGATCAGCGACCGGCAGATGATCGACGCGCTCGCGCTCGGCGAGACGACGCCAGGCCCCCTCATCTCGATCGGCATCTTCGTCGGTTTCCTCGCCGGCAACGGGGCGCGCGCGCCCTGGCTGGGCGCGACTGCGGCGACCTTCTGGCTCTTCCTGCCGTCCTTCCTGTTCGTGCTGCCCGCGGCTCGATACATGAACTGGCTCACGTCCAGGCCGGGGCTGAAGGAGTTCCTGCGCGGGGTCACGTCGGGTGTCGTGGGCCTCATCTTCTCGATATCGATCCCGCTGGCGAAGGTCGCGTTCATGCCAGGCGGCTCGATCGACTGGATCACGGTCGTGCTTGGCCTCGCCGCGTTCGTGGTTCTCACCTTCTGGAAATGGCGGTTGAACGTCGTCGTCGTGGTCCTCGCGGGCGGTGCGCTGGGAATTCTCCGCGCGTTCGCTCCGGGCCTCTTCGGTGGAGCGCTCTCATGATCGCTGATACTTCCACATGCAGGTGCGCCTCGGGGTCACCCCAGCGCCTCGAGGATCTGGCGCGCGAACGGAAGATCGGCCCGCGACGCCAGGGCCTCCAGCTTGCCGACGTGCACGACGCGCCCCTCGTCGAGCACCGCCGTAGTGTCCCCCAGAGCTCGAGCCTCACGCGGATCGTGCGTCACGTAGAGGGCCGTCGCGCGGCGCTCCGCGAGCAGCTCGCGGAAGAGCGCGAGGAGCTCGCGCTTCAGCCCGACGTCGAGGTTCGAGAGCGGCTCGTCGAACAGCACGGCGCGCGGCTCGAGCACGAGCGCGCGCGCGATCGCGACGCGCTGCCGCTCGCCCCCGGAGAGCTCACCGGGGTGGCGGCGCTCCTTTCCCGCGAGCCCGACGCGCGTGAGGATCGTGGCCATCCGGGTTTCTCGCTCATCGCGCGGGACCCTCTTGCACTCGAGGCCAAACTCGAGATTTCCGCGCACCGTGAGGTGGGGCCAGAGCGCCAGATCCTGGAACACCATGGCGACCTCGCGCTCCTCGGGTGGAAGGATCGAGCGCCCACCTTCGCTCGCGACTGCGTCGCCGATCCGGATCGTGCCGACGTCCGGTGTCACGAAGCCCGCGACTGCCCGCAGCAGCGTGGTCTTCCCCGATCCCGAGCTGCCGAGAACGGCTAGCTTCTCGCCGGCCGCGATCAGCAGCGAGACCTCCGCGAGCGCCCGCCGCTCGCCGTGCATCACGGTGACCCCTTCGAGCACGATCGTGGCGCTCACAGTCGTCTCCGGAAGAGGAGCGCCGAACTCGCCGCGACGACGAGCGCAGTCATCCCCACCTGGACGCACGAGAGCGCGGCCACGATGGCCTGGGGGCCGTTCGCCTCGAGTGTGAAGATCCGGACCGTGAGCGGCTCCTGGCCGGCAGGATAGAGGAGGACCGCCGTCTCGAGGTCGCGCAGGCAGAACACCACCGCCAAGAGCCACGCCGCGGCGATCCCGCGCGCGTGAATCGGCAACAGGATCCGTCGCAGCCTTCGCAGGAAGCGCGCCCCCGCCATCGCCGCCGCCTCCTCGATGTGCTCGGATCCCTGCGCGAAGGAGACCGCCGCGACACGCAGCCCGATGGCGCTGTAGCGGGCTGCGAACGCGAGAGCGACGATGGCGCTCGTGCCGTAGACCGCCTGCAGCCAGGGACGGTTCCACGTCGAGATGAGGCCGACGCCGAGCACCGAGGCGGGCATCACGAACGCGAGCACGCCGACGCCGTCGAGAGCCGCTCCACCGCGCCGGCCGCGCGCCGCGGCGTGCCCGATGACCAGCGCGACGAGGAGGATCGCGGTGGCCGCTGCGAAGGCGTCGAAGAGGCTGTTCCAGACGCTCGCCCCGATCCAGCGCGGCAGGTCGGAGAAGCCGTTTCCGCCCGCCGCGCGAACCGCGAGCGCGGCGATCGGCGTGAGCGGAAGGAGCGCCGCTGCGGCGACGAACGCAGCTGCGAGCGGGCGCCAAGGCCCGAGGCGAAGCGGGAGAGCCTCGCGCCTGCGAAGCCCGAGCACCGCGAACGACCGCCGGCCGGCAGCCAGCCGCTCGAAGGCGAGCAAGCCCACCGCGACGACGAACAGCGGCAGCGCGAGCGCGAACGCCTCGCCGGGGGCGTAGTCGACGCCGCCCAGCCGCGCGAACACCATCGCGGGATAGACGCTCACGCGCAGGAACATCGGAACGCCCAGCTCCGAGAAGGCGAGCGAGAAGACGACGAGCGCAGCGAGCGCGATCGCGGGCCGGATGAGCGGGAGCAGGATGCGGGTGGCTGTGCGCCCGGGGCCAGCGACGAGCAGTGCCGCCTCCTCGAGCGAGGGATCCACGGCCTGGAGCGCGACCACGGCGAGCGCGGTGACGATCGGCGTGAGCGCCATGGCCATGACCGCGATCGCCCCGGGCCACGAGAAGAGGAGCCGCGCCGTGACGTCGGACCCCGTGAGCCCCGCTCGACCGAAGACGTGGAACCACCCGAGGGCGAGGAGGAGGGGCGGAAGGAAGACGGGGAACGTGTGCAGCCACAGCGCAACGCCTCGCAACCGAAGGTCGGACCGTGCGAGGAGGAGCGCCAGCGGCAACCCGACCGCGAGCGCGACGACGGTGACGCCCGCGGCGATCCCGACCGACGCGCCGAACAGCAACCAGGTGCCGGGCGCCGAGAGCGCTTGGGCTGCGCGGCGCAATGCTTCGCCCTTCGCCAGCTCGCCACCCAGGAATGCGAGCGGTACGAGCGCGACGATGCCGAGCGCGACGCCCGCGGTCGCGAGCAGGATGGGCTCCTGCCTGCGCCGGAGCGCTAGAGACCAGCCCATTGCCGCAGCCACGGCTGAAGCCGTTCCATCGCGTCCGCGACCTTCGCGTAGTCGACCTGCATCGCCTTGAGCTCCCCTGCGCGGCGCGCGCCCGGCGCAGGCTTCACGTCGGGCCGAAGCGGGACGTGGGAGGCGAGCTCGACGAGCTTCTGTTCCGCCGGAGTAGAGAGCAGGTAATCCGCGAGGCGCCGCGCCTCGTCGGGATGCGGACCCTTCACGAGCACGACCGCGGTGGGCATGACCAGCGCGCCGATGCCGTCCTGATCGGGGTAGACGACCTCGATCGGTGCGCCCTCCTTCAGCGCCTCCGCGGCGTCGTCGGTGTCCGCGAGCCCGAACGCAACCTCGCCCGCCGCGACGAGCCGCTTCACCTCGCCATTCGAGCTCGCGATGCGGACCCCATTCGACTTCAGCTGCGTCAGGAACGTCTCGAGCGCGTCCTCGCCCCACGCCTCGGCGAGTGCAGCGACGTGCATGGTCGTCGTCCCGAAGAGCGGGTTCGCGATGGCCGTCTGGCCCTTCCATTTCGGATCGGCGAGATCGCGCACGGAGCGCGGCATCTCACCGGGCCTGACGCGCGTCTTGTTCACGAGGAGCAGCCGCACCCGTGCCGCGCCGCCGGTCCAGCTCCCGTCGGCTGCCTTGAACGCCGGCGGGACGGCGCTCGCGCTCGGAGAGACGTAGGCCTGGACGAGACCATGCTTCACGAGGAGGTACGGACGCACCGGATCGCCGGACCAGAACAGATCCGCCTGCGGGTTCTTTGCCTCGGCGACGATACGATTCAAGACCCCGGTGCTCTTCGTCTCCTCGGTGTCGAACACGGCCCGCACCTTGACGCCGCTCTGCCGCTCGTAGTCGCGCAGGATGGGTTCGGTGAAGGGCTGGTCGATCGAGAGATACACGACGACCTCGCGCCCGGCGCTGCGGCACCCTGCTCCGAGCGCAGCCGCCGCGGCGAGGAGAACGAGCCTCCATGAGCATCGAGCCGTCATCTCGGGACCCCCACGTCGAAGGCCCACGTGAGCCCTGCCCTGACCTCTGTCGTGTCCACGCCGCCGGCGCGCGCGATCCGGAGGCCCGCGTCTACCGAGAGCCCATCGCGGACCCGCCAGATCGCGCCCACGAGCCCTGATACGGCTGTCGGCGCGTCGCGTTCGCCCTCCACGAAGATCTCCGCCACGGGACGGATCGCCCACGCGTCGTGCACCTCGAAGATGGCCCCGCCGAACAGGCCGAGCCTGTGCGCTCGAGTCCACGCCACTGCGCCGTTCAGGTGCACGGTCAGGTCGGGCCACCGCTGCGACACGATGATCGCCTCCTGAGCGCCCACGCCGGAGTCTCCGTTGATCGTCGGCAAGAGTGCGCCGAGCTCCGAGGCGACGCTGAGGCCGGTCTTCTCCTGCAGGGTGCCCTCGCGGAGGACGCCCTTGAGCGAGACCGCCGTGTCCTCGACGCGGAACCGCTGCACGGTGATCTTGTCCCCGAGCTGCACGAATTGGCGTCCCTCGAGAACGAGCTCCCAGCGATCGGCGAAGCCCCAGTTGAAGATGACACTCGGCGCGACGAGAGACCTGTCGGGCCCCTCCTTGACGAAGCCGAGCGGCCCAAACTCGATCTCCATCTCTCCTTTCGCGGCGACCGCGGCGTCCGTCGAGTTGAAGGGCCGGTACGCGCGCGCCGAGAGCGGCCACACCATTCCCAGCACGAACGAGGTGGCGAGCATCGACCGACCGTGGCGACTCCCGGAAGTCTCCTTCACGCGTCCACCCTACCGGCTCGCCTTGACCTGGAGCGGGAGCGTGAACCGGGAGATCTCGCGTTGGTCCCCCTTGAACGACCGATCGTTGTAGCGGTTGAGGTCGTAGACGAGGGTCGCCTCGACCGTGTAGCGGCCGCCGTGTGCCTTCGGCTCCCAGGTCAGGATCCGCTCCTCGCCAGCGCGGAGGGGCGCCTCGTGCGGCCCCTGCTCATCGGCCTGCGTCGCGGCGATACGGTCGGGACGCTTCTCGTCCTCCTTCAGGAACGCCCGGTCGTCAGGGCGCGGTCCATACCACGGGGCGAACATCCACTCGCGCTCGGCGAGCTTCTTGCCCTTCGCGTCGAGGAGCCTCGTCTGAAGATAGATGGCGCGGCGGTTCGAGCCCGTCGGGACGGAGTGACCTGCACCGACGTTGATCACGTGGAGCTCGACCGCAGCGCGGCCTTCCTGAGGTTGCAGCATGACGAGCGACAACGCGCTCCCCAGCCGCTGGCCGGAGTGGCCACCCGTCCAGAGGTGACGTGCCACGGCGCGCACCGGGGCATCCATGTCCTCGACGGTCTTTCGCTGGGTGCGGGGCATGTGGCAGTCCTGGCACTGCTGAGGGCCGAGCCCTGGCGTGAAGAAATCGTCCCGCCACTCGAGATACGTCTGCGTCTGCTTGCCGGGAATTCGCTTCCCCATCGCGTGGCAGTAGGCGCACATCTCCGCATTCGACATGCGCTCGTCGGCGACGGTCGCGTGAGGGGCCTCGACCTTGTGCGGGCCGCGGATCACGCCCTCCTGCGTGAGATGGCAGGCCGCGCAGGTGATGCCTTCACCCTGCGACTCCTGCCTCGGCGCAGGCTTCGCGATCTCGATAGCCGTGCGGTCCGGGATCGCGAAGGGCTGCGGGAAGTGGCACACGTTGCACTTCTTGCCTTCCTCCTCGGCCTCGCGCGCGTGAGTGGGCCAGGGGTCCTGGCCGGAGATGGCGTGCGCGCTCGCCGACACCGAAGTGCCGGCGGGCATCTCGAGGACCTTGTCTCCTTTTGCACGAAGCGTGACGCCCGGATATTTCATGTCACTGCCGAACCCTTCCGCGTACTCACGGTAGATCGCCTGGTGACAGACCCCGCAGTCCGCGGACGGGGTTGCGGTCCCCTTCGGGAAGTCCTTCGACGGCGTGATGGCGGGTGCGGAGGGCGCGGCGGTCTGCGGTGCTGCGGGCGCCTGCGGAGGCTGAGGCGACTGCGCCCTCGCCGCGGCAGCAAAGAAGAGGAACGTGGTGACCACCGGCGCGACGGCTCGCTTCATGTTGTCTCCCTGTCAGCTCAACGGATGAGTCCCCCGCTTCAGCAGCACCCCCGCGACACCCATCGCAAGATGACGAGTGGCCCGGGAAATCCCTTCACTGCAGCGGCTTCACCGAGAGGGCGTCGAAGTAGGTGACCGAGTCGGCCTTCGTCCAGACCCCCACCTTGCCTGCATCCTTGAAGGTGTCGTCCTTCGCATCGATGACAGGCTTTCCGTCGAAGAACACCTGGAAGCGATTTCCGCGCGCCTCGACGGCGAGCGCGTGCCACGCCTGCCGAGCGACCTTTCCGTCCCAGCCGGCGAACTGGCGGCGGCGACCCTTCACCACCTGATAGAGGCGGACGTTGTCCTCGAGGGCGTTCGCGCGCGTGACGTAGTAGTTGTTCTCGTCCTGGTAGCGGAAGACGAGCCCACAGGCCTGGTCGGTCTTCCCTGACACCTGCCTGCAGCGGACGTCCAGGCGCAGGTCCTTCAGGGCAGGCGCATCCGCGACCGCGACAGGGAAGCGATAGTCCGTGTCGTCGGTGTCGACCTGGGCGAGGACGTGATCGCCGGCCGGAGCGCTCGGGTCCGTGCGGACGACCCACTTGCCAGGTCGGCCCTGGCCGGTCTTCCCGAAGGAGAAGCCTGCGGGGGCCTCGTCCACCTTGTCGCCTTGGAAGTCCCACGTCTTCGCCGAATCCTGCGCCGCTGCGACGCCGACGCCTACGAGGATCAGCGTCAGGATGCGGTTCGCTCGCATGCTTCCTCCAACTTCGCGCGTGAGATCAGTGTTTCGATGCGCCACTGTGGAGCGCGTACAAGTCATCGAAGAGGGCTGTCCCGCGCCCGAGCCGCGCCTCGTCGTCCGGGTGCGCCGCGGCGATCCCGGCGACGACCTGGCCAACCCCGGGAGCCTCCTCGCGGCCGTACTTCGCGTCCTTGACGTCGATGTCATGGACGATCTCCGCGATCGTGCGGAGCGCAGGGTCGCCGAGCCCGAAGCGATCGAGGAGGACCTCGAACGTGCAGAGGTCGCCTTCGTGCGTGAACTCCGCCTCGAACATGTCGAAGCGCAATTCGCCCTTCTGCGGCTCGTAACCTTTGGCCGGCACGAACTTGAACCGCGCCTGCGGGTCGATGAACTTCCGGATGAGCCACGCACTCGCCATCCGGTCGACCTTGATCCCGGTCCGGGTGACCCAGGTGCGGCCCCGGTACTCCTCGCGGCGGAGCGCCGACTTCACAGGTTCACGCGACTCCACGCTGGGCTTCATGCGCGCCTCCATTCGCGACACGAGGGCTTCGGCGATCTCGCGCCCGGGTGCTCCGAAGAAATCGATGCCATCGAGCTCCGAGAACCGTTGCCGGAGCCGCGCGATCTGGTTCGCCACCTCGATACGCCGGTTCTCGGGAGGCGGGCCTCGCTTCGGGAGCGAGGCCGCGACCTCCCGCCCTTGCTCGGCGAGCTCCCTGTAGTCGTCCTCGCGTGCCGACTGGAACATCGCGATGACCTGCTCATCAGAGAGCCCGTCGATGAAGCGCGCTTCGACGATCGAGGCATCCCCTCCGCCCTTCACGACCTCGCGCAAGACCCACTGGAAGTCCTCCTGCGTCTCGTCGTCGCGCGGGAGCGCGTACACCGAATTCTTGATGGCGACGGCGCCGATCCGCTGAAGGTGCCGGCCGACCTTGACGCGCAGGTAGGCCGGCCTGGGCGGGATCTGATGGATGAGCAGCATCCAGCGCGGCTCGGGGTGACCCGCCGGGACCTTTCGTGGCATGCCCCGTCACATATAACAACTGCATCTTCGCCTTCAACTGAACTGGGACGCACGCCAGGCGGCATCTTCGGCACCTGCCTCCGTGATCATCGTCGGCGCCGGAAGCTCCAGCTGTCCAGCTCAGTCACCCATCACGACGGAACCTACAGGACCCGGCGCCTAGAACCGCGCGCTCGACGCGGGCGTCCGCCGTTGCGCGGATCGCACGAGCCATTTGGGCTCTCGACGCCGACGGAGGCGGCTGGTGATAGTTCTCAGTCTAGTGAGCGTGCTGTCCTCGAAAGCTGCAGCCGCTCAGCAGCAAGGCTCGTCCCTCGCAGCGGCAAGCTTGCCCGCACCTGCCTCCGCGTAGCCTTGGCTGGGTGTACAGATTCTGCAGCCACCGGCCTCACCCTAACCGCCATGGGGCACCTGTCGCACGGTGAACCCCTTCTGCCGGAGGAGCGCCAGGATCCCCCTCGGTCCGACCAGGTGCGCGGCGCCTACTGCGACATGCGACTCCGATGAGGTGACCACGGCACCGATCTTCTCAGCCATCGCGACGTTGCGGGCGTAGAGGAGGGCCTCGTAGACCGGCGCGTAGACGGGATCGCCGGATTCCTTGAACGCCGCGCTCTCGATCGCGGCCGTATCGCCGGCCCGCCACGCTGCGAAAAGCTGCACCACCTGCTCTCCCGCGCCGGACGCTTCGCGCAGCGTCGCCTGCAGGAAACGCTCCTGCTGCGCGTCGGGGAGACCGGCGAACGTGCCGAGCTGTTCCTCCACCGTCTCGAGCGCGACGACGCGCTTTCGGTTCCTGGCCCAGCCCAGCAGGAGCCGGTCGATCCCATACTCAGGGTCATATCCCGCCCGCTGCAGCTCGACGACTGTGATCATCATGGCGAGGAGCCACGGCCGCAGCGGCTCGACGTTCTGGCGCGGCAGCCCGATCCGCGCGAGCGCCGGAGCGAGAAGCGCCTCCGTCTCCTTCGAGAGATGCGCCGACAAGTGATCGGGCGGCTGGTAGGTGCCGAGCCGCTGCGTGAGCCGCACGGCCTGCTGCTTCAGCTCAGGCGACGCTGAGTCGAGCTCCACCACGAGCACGCCCGATCGCCCGGCCCGCCCTGGGACGCGACGAGCTTCGCCTT
>DASWDS010000270.1:0-12230 GCA_036395165.1 Anaeromyxobacteraceae bacterium
AGTACGATCGGCTCGCAGACGCCGTCCTCGACCACGTCGACTGGGCGCTCCTGTGCCGGCTCGCTCGCGTCGAAGCCGCCCGCCCACGTCCCGGAGGCGCGCCGTCATGACAGCGACGCCGAGGTGAAGGCGGCCGATGGCACGCGTCGTCCACGGCCACGGGGAACTGGAAGCCGTATGCCTCGACGTGGGCCGGACCACCTCCACCGATGTCGGGCGGGGCCGCAAGTCTAGTCCGCCCGCCCGGCCGCTGCCGGCTACAGAAGCGTGACGCCGCGGGCCAGCGCTTGCGCCCGTCACGGACGGTGACCCCGCCGGCTCAGCAGATCGCCGTGGAATCACGCCCGCTTCGATCGCCGACCCCCGACGGGCCCCGTCGAGCCCGTCCGCGCCGCTCCGCAACGCGATACGCTCCGGCGCGATGGGAAGCTCGAGATTGCGCGTGCTCATCCCGTGGAAGGTGCGCGTGCTGGAGTGAGCGTCGTGTTCTGGGGAGCGCTCGGCCTCGGCGTCGCCGCGCTGTCCGCGGTATGCGCTGGCCATGCCCTTGCCTGGAAGCGCGACCCCCGGTCGGCGCTGGGCTGGATCGCCGTCTGCTTCTTCCTGCCACTTCTCGGCCCAGTGCTCTACCTCGTCTTCGGCGTGAATCGAGTCCGCCGGACTGCGCTCCAGTGGCAGGCCGCCGGGCGCCGGCTCACCGGTACCGGCGCTTTTGGCGCAGCCTCCGCGGTGTCACGGCCCGCTGGGTCCGGCACGGGGCATCTGGCTCCGCTGCGCCAATTGGTCGACCGAGTCACCCACCGGTCACTGATGGGCGGGAACCGAGTCGTCCCGCTCCACGGTGGCGAGCAGGCCTACCCCGCCATGCTCGAGGCGATCGCGGCGGCACGGCACTCGGTTCACATGTCCACGTTCATCTTCGACGGCGACGAGACGGGATTGCAATTCGCGGACGCGCTTTCGGCGGCGGCGGCGCGCGGCGTGGACGTGCGCCTCCTCATCGACGGCCTCGGCGCGAAATACGCGCGGCCTTCGGCGCAGCGGCTCCTGCGTCGAACGGCGGCTCGGATAGGCCGCTTCCTTCCTCTCCGGCAGGGCGGCTACATCAATCTGCGCAACCATCGCAAGATCCTCGTGGTCGATGGGCTCCATGGCTTCACCGGCGGGATGAACATCGGCGATCGCCACCTGGTCAATCGGAGCAGCCGCAAGGGACCGTGCGTGGACGTGCACTTCGAGGTGGGAGGCCCCGTGGTCGCCGACCTGCAGCGAGTGTTCCTGGAAGACTGGTTCTTCGCCACCGGCGAGCTCCACGATGACGCGCGCTGCTTCCCGGAGATCCCCGACGCCGGGGGCTGTGCGGCGCGCGCGATCGACGCCGGACCCGACGAGGAGCTCGATGAGCTTCACTGGGCGGTCCTGGGTGCGCTCGCCTGCGCCCGCCGCAGGGTGCAGATCATGACCCCCTACTTCATCCCCGACCGGGCGCTGACCGCCGCCATGGCGACCGCCGCGCTCCGAGGCGTGGAAGTGAGCCTGCTGCTCCCCGGTCGAACGAACCTGTTCTTCATGCAATGGGCCACGACGTCCTATCTCTGGGAGCTCCTCCCCTACGGGATCCAGGTGCGCTATCAACCGCCACCCTTCGTCCACACCAAGCTCCTGCTGGTGGACGAGCTGTGGAGCCTGATCGGCTCCGCGAACCTCGACCCGCGCAGTCTGCGCCTCAACTTCGAGCTCGACCTCGAGATCTACGACCCGGCGACCACGGGAGCGCTGGCGCGCCACTTCGAGGAGGCCTTTGCGAGGTCGCGCCCGGTGACCATGGAGGAGGTGGATGGACGGAGCCTCCCAGCCCGGCTGCGCGATGGCGCGGCCAAGCTGCTGTCGCCCTACCTCTGACTATGAGGTCCGAGCCAGAACGTTCGCCGAACGCGGCCTTGAGAATGCTTCTGCCATAGCGTGGCGGCGCGCTCGGCGCAGGAAGACACCACGGTCCGCCTGACCTACTCGATGGTCGGCCGCCTCCCATCCACCGAGGGGAATGTCTCGTCTCGGCGCTGGTGCTCGACGCCGCCGGTATTGCGCGCCTCCGAGCGTTGGAACTCGAGCTCGGTCTCCCGCTCCAGCGCTTTCAGCGACCGCCCGCGGGTAGGCGGATCGTTGTCCACACGTACGGATGCATCCGTGCGATCGTACTCATCCGCATCGAGCTCGTCGTCATTGCTCAGCATGAAACTTCTCTAACGCGGCGGCGGCACCGCCGCCGCGGCACGACGGGCGCTGCGAGCCCGCGCAGCAGGCGAGGGAGCGCGTCCATACGCCCCAACGTTCCGAGCGTTGCGCAATTCATGAGCCCCGCACGGCAAATAGGCACCACGTGGGCGGACGTGCGTCGGATCAGAACCCGCCATCCATCATGTAACCGCCGTCCACGGCGCGGTAGCAGCCGCCCATCGTGCCCGCATCGGCGGTGCCGCTACCCCCACTCATCATCCCGCCGCCCATCATCGACATCATCTCCTCGGCGCGAGCTTGCTGGTGCGCCGCATACCCCTCCATCGAGTCGGCGTGGCGCGTCGCCTCGGCCTGGTTGGCGGCCATGTCCGCCGAGGCACAGGCCATCGTCTTGTGCTCGTCGAGCTCCGCTCGCATCGCGGCCGACATGCAGCCCATGTCGCCGTGCGAACCGCGGCCTTGGGAGTCCATCATCGTGTCCATCGATCCCGACATGTCCTCCATCCGCTGCACCATGGGGCGCACCTGGGCGTCGTACTGCGACTCGGCACCGTTACAGCTCGCCAAGTCCGCCATGGCCGCCGCCTGCGATCGGTACGACTGGACGCCGCTCGAGACTCCCAGGGCGAGTGCCTGATAAGCCTGCACGTCCGCATTCGTGTGGCTCATGTTCGAGCCGCAACCTGAGGCAAGGAGGGCGAGAAGGGCTGCCATCCGGAATTGCATGTGTGTGTTCCTCTTCCTGTTGGAGCCACGTGGCCCCTCTTCCGATTCACCTCGCTGCGCCCGGATCGCTGCGGAGTGCCGCGGCGGTCCAGAGCGCGCCGGCGAAGTCGATCACGCCGATCAGGATCAGGACCGGCTTCACGAGCCCGGCGAGCACGAATCCGACCAGGAAGACGAGCACCGCCACGCGCGCGTGCACGGTGAGCCGCGCGTACGGGAGGAACTCCTCCCGCCCGAGCCGGACGTTGAGGTACGCGATGATGAGCACCAGCACGCCCACGACGCGGATCCAGACCTCCTCGGTCGGCGGCAGGCCCACGACCCCGAACAGGAGGTTCGGTACGAAGACGAGGAGCGCTCCGAAACCGGCCAGATACCAACCGAAGACGATGAGTGAACGAGCCACCGCGGACATGGCGCCTCCCGTGGAGCGACAGGACACGCTAGCACGGACACCGCACGATCATGCGAGCCGACGAGGCGCCTTGAACGCGTCCAGGTCACGACAGCGTGGCGGAGTTACTCAGGATCTGGCGGGGCCGGGCGCCTCTTCGTTTGGGTCGCTCGTGGGTGAATGGTTGCGCGTGCTGCCGCTGAACACGTCCTCTCGAGCGCGCCGCCATGCCACGACAATGCGACCTGGCGTCCGGGAGCGAGCGGTTATGCTCACGCCATGGCCTACGTCTTCGTCCCCGAAGCTCCAATCGCAGCTCTCGTCCTGCGCGCCGTGGTCGTCTACGGGTTCCTCCTCGTTGCCCTCCGCGTCGCCGGCCGCCGCGAGCTGGCGCAGATGACGAGCTTCGACCTGGTGCTGCTTCTCGTCATCTCGAACGCGGTCCAGAACTCCATCAACGCTGGCGACAACTCTCTCACGGGTGGGATCATCAGCGCCGTCGTCCTGGTCCTCCTGAACTGGACCATTGGGTATGCGACCTTCCGTTGGCGTCGGGTGGAGCGGCTCGTCGAGGGCAAGCCCCTGCGGATCGTAAGCGACGGCAAAGTGCACATGGGTGCGCTGAAGCGTGAGCTGCTCACGCTCAGCGAGCTGCGCTCGGCGCTCCGCAAGCAAGGGATCGTTCGCATCGCGGACTGCCGACTCGTGGTGCTCGAGCCCGATGGGACGCTCAGCGTCGTAAGGCGCGACGTCGAGCAGCGGTCACTCGTCGAATTGGCACATCCAGATGAGGTGTACATGCCGGAGGGAGGCGGGGGGATCTGACCCCGGAGCTCTCGATCCCATATCCGCCCGCGGTGACGGCCCCGCGGCCGGGCGTTAGACCATCTCCGTCATGCCGATCGAGAGCCAGACCTACCGCGGAAGCTGCCACTGCGGCGCGGTGCGTTTCACCTTCGCGAGCGAGGAGATCACCACGGGGCTGCGCTGCAACTGCTCCATCTGCATTCGCAAGGGTGCGATCATGTCGGCGCGCTACATCCCGCGAGAGGACTTCTCGGAGCTCGTCGGGCTCGACGTGCTGAGCTGCTACCGCTTCGGCGACGGCGTGGTGAACCACTACTTCTGCCGCACCTGCGGGATCTACCCCTTCCACGACTCGACGGTGAAGCCGGGGGCGTACCGCGTGAACCTCGGGTGCGTCGACGGGCTCGACCTGCTCGCGCTCGACGTGGACGTCATCGACGGGCGCTCGTTCTGACATGAGGCCGAAGAGCGAGCATCTGGGCGCGTGAATGACGTTGCGGCGTGAATCAGGTTAGATTGGGCTCGGGAAGGCTCCGCGCCTTCTCTTCCCGAATCACCGCACCACGCGCGACGAGCGTGGGCGCCTCCGCGCCTGGCCCGAACCCGTCTGCGCCGAAGGAACGAACGCGATGGCCAACCGATTCAACGTGAAGCTCCCCGTGACCGAAGTCCCCAAGGAGAAGGAGATCCCGGCATACGTGCTGGAGATGGCCGAGAAGGACTTCGAGGCGGAGGTGGTCGGGGCGGCCCTGCCGGTGGTGCTCGACTTCTATGCCACGGGGTCGAAACCATGCGAGGCGCTCGCTCCCAGGTTCTCGGCCGTAGCGGGAAAATTCGCCGGCAAGGTCCGATTCATGAAGGTCCTACGGCAGGACAATGCAGCGCTTGCCGTGAAGCTGGGCGTCACCAGCAACCCGACGCTCCTCTTCTTCAAGGGTGGCAAGGAGATCGGGGAGCGGCTGAGCGGCGAGGACATCAAGCGGACGGCGCTGAAGGCGCAGGTCGAGGCGCTGCTGGCGTAGCCGCGACCGGCTCCTGACGCAGGGAATGACCCGCCTCAGGGGGGCCGATCCTCGAAGCGCTGGGCGGAGGCGTGCCTGAAAGGCACGTCGCGCCCGCTGCGCGTCCACGCCTGCGCGAGGGTGCTCGCGCAGGCGCTCGGGCGATGGCCGCGGCCGGCTTTAGCTCACACCGCGTCGACGGCGGGCACGCTTCCGACCCGCTTCCGGTAGCGGCTCAGGTCGCGAACGGTCGGAAAGCTCTCGCCGAAGAGCGCAGAGAGGCTGCGCAGGATGCGGGCCACGACGCGCCGCTCGCAGTCGGCGTCGAAGTCGATCTGGCTCTCGAGCCAGCGATCGAGCCACCCCGGATCCGGAAGCCGACTCTGCACCGTGTCGCGCGGGAAGAGGCCCCTGTTCACGTGGAGGTTGGTCGGATGCATCGGCTTGCCGCCCCGGCCGCCGCTCGCCATCAGCACGCCGACCTTGGCGAACGCGGCGCGCGCCGGAGCGCCGACCTGGTCCGTCGCGCGCTTCATGTACTTCAGATAGGCGCCGGCGTGGCGCCCCTCGTCCGCGGAGATGAGCTCGTAGATGCCCCGGATGACGGGCTCGGTGTGCCACTCGGCGGCGCGCCGGTACCACTGCGTCAGGCGCACCTCGCCGCAGAAGTGCAGCATGAGCGTCTCGAGCGCGGGCGCGGGATCGAACTCGAAGCGCACCGCCTGCAGCTCCTCGTCGGTCGGCACGAGCTCGGGGCGGAACCGCCGCAGGTACTCCATCAGCACGAGCGCGTGCTTCTGCTCCTCGTAAAACCAGATCGACATGAATGCGGAGAAGTCGCTGTCGTCGCGGTTGTCGCGCAGGAACATCTCGGTCGCCGGCAGCGCCGACCACTCGGTGATGGCGTTCAGCTTGATCGTGAGGGCCTGCTCGTCCGTGAGCTTGCCGGCGTCGAAGCGCTCCCACGGGACGTCGGTCGCCATGTTCCAGCGCGCCTGCTCGAGCGATCTGAAGAGCTCCGGGTACAGCTCCATCACCACCTCCGGTTTTGGTGTGAGGGGGCATGGATAAGCCCCGCGTGTGATGGGCGTGTCACCGCGAGCTGGCCCAACCAGGGGGCGCCTGCCGGCACGCTCGGCACGCAAAGGGAAGCTCGATCGCGAAGACGCTGCGGGTCATGCCATTCGGTGATATGAGTCAAGCCGTCGACTCAGCGGTGGACGCCCTGCTCGACACCAAGCCCTCCCGCGCCGAGCCGTGGTTCGCGACTCTTCGCCTCTGGACGCGCATCCTTCTGACGTCCAGGAAGCGAAGGCACCATGATGTTCACGCTGGTCGTGTTTCTGGGCTTGCTCCTGATCGCCTGCGTCACCGCCGTGGCGATCATACCGAGGTTCGACCGACGAGCGCCGCTCACCCAGCCCCGAGCTGGAGTCGCGAAGGAAGCTCGCGCGAGCCCATTTCGGAGCGCGCGATGATGTGGCTGCTGCTCGCGGCGCTCGCGACCGCCTTCGCGCTTCGTTTCGCGAGGCGCCGGCGCACGCTCTTCACGGTCTTGCCATCCGAGTCGATCTCCACGATCCACGTCGCGATGTCGAACAAGCAGACCGCGAGGACCAGGGCGGCGCTCGAGGCCGCGACCGCAGCGCTGCGCTGACGACTCCAGTGCACGCCGGCCCCTCGCCCGCTCGATCTCGAGGGAGCGAGCCACCCCATCCGCCTCGATGACGCGCTGACCCGCGCGGGAGAAAGCGTGTTCCTGGCTAGAATCTTCAATTCATGGCTCTTCGACAGCGGGGACCGCAGCGCGGCCGCCGCCGAGAAGCCGCTCCGCGACGAGCTCCTGAGCATCGAGCGCCTGGAGGAGCGGGCGCACGCGCTCGCGGCGAGGTTCACCGTGGACCCGAGCTCGCGCCGCGCCTCGCGCAGCGTGTTTCCGCGGTTCGACGACAACACCCGCGTCCTGCGCGACGCCTATCGCGCCCTGACGGACGACGTCCATCAGGGCGAGTTCGTCACGCCCGCAGGGGAGTGGCTCCTCGACAACTACCACCTCATCGCCGCCGAGATCCGGCAGGTGCGCCACAACCTCCCGCGTGGCTACTACCGCGAGCTGCCCAAGCTCGCGTCGCGAGAGCAGGCCGGCAACGCCCGCGTGTACGCCATCGCGGTGGAGCTGATAAGGCACAGCGACAGCCGCCTCGACCGCCAGCAGCTCGTGCGTTTCCTCGAGAGCTTCCAGACGGTCGCCCCGCTCACGATCGGCGAGCTCTGGGCCTGGCCGAGCATGCTGAAGCTCGCCCTCATCGAGAACCTGAGGCGCCTCGCGGACGAGCTGCTGGCCGCCCGCGCCGCCCGGCGCGCCGCCGACGTCTACGTGGCGCGGATCGACGCGGCGGGCAAGGGAGAGGCGCCACCGCTCCCGCGCCTGCTGCACGCGGCGCATGTCGTGCAGCTCCTGCAGCGCGTGCGCGAGTACGGCCCTCGACTCTCGGGCGTCCGGAGGGGTCTCGAGGATCACCTCGCCCTGGGCGCCATGACGTCCGAGGAGGCCATCCGGAGCGAGCACCAGCGCGAGGCCGCCGCCCAGGTCTCGGTCGCGAACGTCATCACGAGCCTGCGCCTCTGCTCCCAGCTCGACTGGAGCGAGTACGTCGAGGCGGTGAGCCTCGTCGAACGGGTGCTGCAGCGCGATCCCGCCAGCGTCCACAGCCGCATGGACTTCCCGAGCCGGGACCGTTGCCGGCAGGCCGTCGAGGAGCTGGCCGAACGCACCGGAGAGGCCCAGGTCCGCGTCGCCCTGCGGGCCGTGGAGAGCGCGCGCCAGGCGGCCGAGAGCGAGGGGCCCTCCGCTCGCGCTGCGCACGTGGGTCACCACCTCATCGGGAAGGGCCGGCGGGGCCTCGAAGCCGACGTGGCCTACCGTCCAGGGCTGGTGAAGGCCATCCGGCGCAACGCCTTCGCCCACGCCACGAGCGTGTACCTCGGGACGATCGCGATCCTCACCGCTGCGCTGGCCGGCGCAGGCGTGGCGTACGCGCACCAGCAGCGCAGCTCCATCCCGGAGCAGATCGTCGTGGCGCTGCTCCTGCTCGTACCGGCGAGCCAGGTGGCCATCGCCTTCACCCAGCGCCTCGCCGCACGGTTCGTGTCCCCGCGGCCGCTGCCACGCCTCGATCTCACGTCGGGCATCCCCGAGGACGCCCGGACGCTCGTGGTGGTGCCCACGCTGCTGACGAGCGTGCGCGGGGTGGAGGAGCTCGTCGACCACGTCGAGGTCCTCGCGCTCGGGAACCTCGACCCCCGCATCCACTTCGCGATTCTCGGCGACTACGTCGATGCCACCGCCCGGGAGATGCCCGAGGACGCGGCCATCCTCGCTGCGGCGCGGAGCGGCGTCGAGGCGCTGAACGCCCGGCTCGGCGAAGGGCGTGGCGACCGGTTCTTCCTGTTCCATCGCGCGCGCCAGTGGAATGCGGGCGAGGGCACGTGGATGGGATGGGAGCGAAAGCGAGGCAAGCTCGAGGAGCTCAATCGGCTCTTGCGAGGGGCGAGGGACACGAGCTTCGACGTCCAGGTCGGGGACCTCGCGATCCTGCCCAGCGTGCGCTACTGCATCACGCTCGACTCCGACACGCGCCTGCCGCGCGACGCCGCCAAGAAGCTCGTCGGCATCATCGCGCACCCGCTGAATCGGCCGCACTTCGACGCGACCTGCGGCCGCGTCACCGAGGGCTACGCGATCCTGCAACCGCGCGTCAGCGTCACGACCTCGAGCGCCGCCGGCTCGCTCTTCGCGCGCATCTTCGCCGGTCACACGGGCGTCGACCCTTACACGACGGCCGTGTCGGACACGTACCAGGACCTGTTCGCCGAAGGGAACTTCACCGGCAAGGGGCTGTACGACGTCGACGCCTTCACGGCGGCGCTGGACGGGCGGGTGCCCGACAACGCGCTCCTGTCGCACGACCTCTTCGAGGGCGTGCATGCGCGCACGGCGCTCGTCACGGATGTCGAGGTGGTGGACGACTATCCGTCGAGCGTCCTCGCCCACGCGCGCCGCCAGCACCGCTGGGCACGCGGCGACTGGCAGATCCTGGCGTGGCTGCTGCCGTTCGTGCCGACGCGCGCGGGCCTGCGGCGCAATCGCCTGCCGCTCATCTCGAGGTGGAAGATCTTCGACAACCTGCGCCGCAGCGGGGTCGCCCCCGCCACGGTCGCCCTGCTCGTCGCCGCCTGGACGGTGTTGCCCGGCAGCCCCGTCCTCTGGACGGCCGCCGTCCTGGCCGGCATCGCCTTCCCCATCTACCCGCTCGCCCTCGAGGCGCTCTCGGGCCCTCCTCGGCGGCAGCCGTGGCGCATCTTCCTGCGCGAGCTCTGGGAGGACACGAAGACCGCGCTCGCGCGGATCACGCTTCAGCTCACCTTCCTCGCGAACGACGCCTACGAGATGGCGCACGCCATCCTCGTCACGCTCTTCCGCCTCGCGCTCACCCAGCGCCGCCTGCTCGAGTGGGAGACCGCGGCGGCGAGCGCCGCGCGAGGCGCCGATCTCGCGAGGGCGACCGGGCCACGGTCGTTCCTGGTCGCGATGGCAGCGAGCCCGGCGATCGCGGTGGCTTCCCTGTTCGTCGTCTCCTTGGCCCGGCGCCCCGGCGCGCTCCTCGCGGCGGCGCCCGCGCTGGCCCTGTGGGCCGTCGCGCCGCTCGTCGCGTATCGGCTGAGCCAGCCCATCGCGCGTGAACGCCCCGAGCTCGGGGCGGACGATCGCCAGCTCCTCCTCGACGTGGCCCGAAGGACGTGGCGTTACTTCGAGACGTTCATGGGCCCGGAAGATCATGGGCTGCCGCCGGACAACTTCCAGGAGGTGCCCGAGCCGAGGGTGGCGCACCGGACCTCGCCGACGAACATCGGGATGGGGCTCCTCTCGACGCTCGCCGCGCACGACCTCGGCTTCATCCAGACGCCGGAGCTCGCCGAGCGGATCGACGCCACGCTCACCACGATGGAGGGCCTGGAGCGCGTCGAGGGTCACCTGTTCAACTGGTACGACACGCTCAGCCTGGCTCCGCTCCTGCCGCGTTACGTCTCCACCGTCGACAGCGGCAATCTCGCCGGCGCGCTCATCGTGATCGCCGAGGGGCTGCGCGGGCTGGGGCTCGCGAGCCTGGCTGGGCGCGCCGCCGCTTTCGCGGATGGGATGAGCTTCCGCTTCCTCTACGATCCGAGGCGACGGCTCCTCGCGATCGGCCATCGCAGCGCGGATGCCGAGGGGCCCGGCCGACTCGACCCGGCCCACTACGACCTCCTCGCGTCGGAGGCGCGGCTCGCCAGCTTCATCGCCATCGCCAAGGGCGACCTCCCCGAGGCGCACTGGTTCCACCTGGGCAGGATCGCCACGAGCGTGCACGGCGTCCCCACGCTCCTGTCCTGGAGCGCCACGCTGTTCGAGTACCTCATGCCGCTCCTCCTCATGAGGAGCTATCCGGGCACCCTCCTCGACGACTCGTGCAGGATGGCGGTGCGCCGGCAGCGGGACTACGCGTCGCAGCGCCGCGTTCCGTGGGGGATCTCGGAGTCCGCCTACGACACCGTCGATCGCCATGACAACTACCAGTACAAGGCCTTCGGCGTGCCCGGCCTCGGTCTCAAGCGCGGGCTGGCGAGCGAGCTCGTGGTGGCGCCCTACGCCACCGCGCTCGCCGCCCTGGTCGATCCCGCCGCGGCCGCGAAGAACTTCAGACATCTCACGGCGGAGGGGCTCGACGGTGCATACGGCTCCTTCGACGCCATCGACTACACGCGCCGGCGGGCCGACGATCCCGAGGATCCCGCGACGGTCCCCGGCGACCCCGTGGGCAAGGTCATACGGACGTACCTCGCCCATCACCAGGGGATGACGCTCACGGCGATCGCCAACGTCCTCCGCGGCAACCGCATGGTGGAGCGCTTCCACGCCGACCCGCGCGTGAAGGCGACGGAGCTGCTCCTCCAGGAGAGGGCGCCCCGCCACGCCGTGGTGATGCGGCCACGGCCGGACGAGATGCGGCTCGCGGCGCCGGTGCCCGCCGTCGCCATGCGCCGCTTCCGCTCGCCCCACACGTCGTCGCCGCACGCGCAGTTCCTGTCGAACGGCAGCTACACCGCGGTGGTGACGAACGCCGGCGGAGGCGCGAGCTTCTGCCGTGGACGCGTGGTCACGCGATACCGGCAGGACGCCACGCGCGACCCGGGCAGCCAGTTCATCTACCTTCGCGACGTGCGGAGCGGGTCCATCTGGTCCGCCACGCATCACCCGATCGGGAAGGACGTCGAGGACGACGTCGTCACGTTCACGGCCGAGAAGGCGACGTTCCAGCGGCGGTTCGACGCCGTCGCGACGCAGCTCGACGTCGCGGTCTCGCCCGAGGACGACGTCGAGGTGCGACGGCTGACGGTGACGAACCAGGGCGATCGGGCGCGCGAGATCGAGGTCACGAGTTACGCCGAGATCGTCCTCGCTCCGCCCGCCGACGACCTCGCCCACCCCGCGTTCGGCAAGCTCTTCGTGGAGACGGAGTACGTGGCCGAGAGCAATGCGCTGCTCTGCCGGCGTCGTCCTCGCGCCCCGGACGACGCGGCGATGTGGGCCGTCCACGTCATCAGCCAGGAGGGCCGGACGCAGGGCCCCGTCGAGTGGGAGACCGATCGCGGGCGCTTCCTCGGCCGCGGGCGCGGTCCTGAAGATCCCCAGGCGCTCGACGGACGCCCACTCACCGGGACGACGGGCGTCCTGCTCGATCCCATCGTGAGCCTGCGGCAGCGCTTCCGCCTCGCCCCAGGTGCCGTCGTGAGGCTCTCCTTCGCCACCGGCATGGCCTCGAGCCGTGAGACTGGGCTGGCGCTCGCCCAGCGGTACCGCGATCCCAGCGCGACGTCGCGGACCTTCGCCATGGCGTTCGCGCACGCCCAGAGCGCCCTGCGGCACCTCGGCGTCTCGAGCGAGGAGGCCATCCTGTTCGAGCGCCTCGCCTCGCGCGTGCTCTACGGCGACGCCTCGCTCCGTGCCGGCCCGGACGTCCTCG
>DASWDS010000271.1:0-6692 GCA_036395165.1 Anaeromyxobacteraceae bacterium
CCTCGTCGACGGGAGCGGGCTCCCGCGCGGCGCGGTGCGCCCGGTTCGGGGCCAGATCGCGCTCCTCGACACGCGTCCCCGCCTCCTCTCGCGCGTCGTCTTCAGCGACAAGGGATACGTGGTGCCGCGCGCCGACGGCCGCGTCCTGTGCGGCTCGACGATGGAGGAGGTCGGGTTCGAGAAGGCGGTGACGGCCGGCGGGCTGCGCGGCGTCCTCTCGCTCGCCATCGAGATCGCGCCCGGGCTGGCGAGCGCGCCCGTCCTCGAGACGTGGTCGAGCTTCCGTCCCGCGTCGCCGGACGGCTGGCCGGTGCTCGGTCCCTCGGCCGTGCCCGGGCTCTTCTACGCCACCGGTCACACGCGAAACGGCATCCTCCTCACGCCCATCACCGCCGATGCCGTCGCGGCGGCCGTGCTCGGCCAGCCCCCCCCGATCGACCTGTCGCCCTTCACGGCGGGGCGGCTGGTGGCGCGCCGCGATTCCTGAATCGCGCGCGCCGGCGCGTGCGCCCAGGTCACTCGACCCAGTCGGCGATGAAGATGTTCGTCTCGCCCGGTCGCGAGCCGTTGCGGTTCGAGGCGAAGACGAGCTTCTTCCCGTCCGGCGAGAACATGGGGAACCCGTCGAACGTGTCGTTGGTGGTGACGCGCTCGAGCCCGCTGCCGTCGTCGTTCACGATGAACAGGTCGAAGTTGCGGCCCTTCGGATCGCCGTGGTTCGAGGCGAAGATGATGCGGCGCCCGTCGGGGTGGAAGAACGGCGCGAAGCTGGCGGCCCCGAGCCGCGTCACCTGGCGCTGGTCCGAGCCGTCCGCGTTCATCACCCAGAGCTCGAGCTCGGTGGGGCGCACGAGCTTCTGCGCGAGCAGCGCTCGATAAGCGGCGAGCTCGGCCGCGTCCCTCGGGCGGCTCGCTCGGTACACGATGCGCGTCCCGTCGGCGGAGAAGAACGCACCGCCGTCGTAGCCGGGCGTCGAGGTGAGCCGGGTGAGCCGGGAGCCGTCGAGCCGCATGCGGTAGAGATCCAGATCGCCGTCGCGCGTGGAGGTGAACACCACCCACCCGTCGCGTGAGACGGTGGCCTCCGCGTTGTAGCCCGGGGCCGGCGCGAGCGGCCGCACGTCGCTGCCGTCGGGGCGCGCCGTGTAGAGCTGGTAGTCGTAGAGCGCCCACACGTAACCCTTCGACATGTCGGGTCTGGGCGGGCAGCCCGGGCCGCTCGCGTGCGTCGAGCTGTAGAGGATGCGGTCGCCGGAGGGAAAGAAGTAGCCGCAGGTGACGCGGCCCTGGCCCGTCGAGACGAGGTGGGGCGCAGAGCCGTCGGCCCCCATCACGTACTCCTGATCGCACTCGCGGCCGTCGCGGGTGGACTGGAAGACGAGCTCCTTGCCGTCGAAGCTGAAGTACGCCTCGGCGTTCTCGCCGCCGAAGGTGAGCTGCCGGACGTTCGCGAGGTGTCGCTCCCCCGGGAGGGCGAGATCGCGCGGGGCGGCCGCCGGCGCCGCCGCGGGGGTCAGGTGATGGGCGCAGCCGAGCGCGAGCAAGAGCGCGACGAGCAGACAAGGAGGGGAGCGCATGATCGTCAGCATATCGAGCGGACGGCCCCCCGCGGGATGCCCAGGAGGGACGGCCAACGGGGCGGCCAGGCGCCCGCACCCCGCGTCGCCACGCATGGGGCCCGGCGGGCCAGAGGCCGGACGGCTTGCGGGGAAGCCTGACAAGCCGTAGTTTTTTCCGGAGGGGTTCGGCGGAATGTTCTCGATCTTGGGCCTCCTTTTCGCGCTGCGCGTCGGAACGGCGGCCACCCGTCCCGAACCGGCCGCGATCTCGGTTCGCGCCGAGGCGAGGGCGGTCGCGGCCGAGCTGTCCGCCTCGGCCCTGCTCGACGACACCGCGGCCTGGAGCGCGGGACCCCAGGCGCCCGCGTGGCCGCTGGCGCAGGGCGGACCGTCGGTCGGCCCGATCTTCCCGGCCTACCGTCCCGAGGAGTGGGTCTCGGCCATCGCGCACAAGCTCAACATCGCCGATACGGGCGTCGCGCACGCGGCGATATGGGTCAGCGCCTGGCCGGTGTGCGTCGACGTCTCGCCCCGGCGCGTCTACGTGTCGGTTCGCTTCCGCGGGCCGTGAGCTGCCGGGCGATCGCTCGCCCTCACGCCAGCCCGTCGCCGCAGATGCGCCACGTTTGGTCCCGCTGCCCGCGTTGTGGCAGACTTCCGCTCGGTGACCAGCCGGTCGTATCGACTCCTCCTCTCCACGCTCCTGCTCGCAGCCGCCTCCTGCAGGCGCGCGGGACCGCCGGCGCATGCCGCCCAGGCGAGCGCGCCCCCACCGGCCGCGATGCGCGGCCAGCTTGCGGGCGTCAGGCCGCCGCCGCCACCATGCCTGGGTCGCGGCCCCACGGCGCCACACCTGCTCGCGCAGCGCGCGGCGTTCGAGCTCGATCGCGGCGACCACCCGAAGGCGCTCGCGTGCGCGGAAGAGGCGCTCCGCGCCGCCCCGAGGCTCGTCGCGGCGCTCAGCTCGCGGGCGGCCGCGCTCACCGCCCTCGGGCGACTCGAGGACGCGCGCCTCGCCTGGGCGCAGGCGCTCGCCGTCGACCCGGACGACCCGGAGACGCTCTACGGCGCCGCCGACCTCTACGCGGCCCGCCTCTCCGGCGAGCGCGCGGCGCTCGAGCTCGGTCTCGAGTACGCGGTGCGTGGCGCCCGCCTCGCGCAGCAGCCGCCCCGGCACGACCCCGAGCTCGCTGGCCGGCTCCTCGTCGTGGCGGCCATGGCGGAGAACGACCTCGGCGCGACTCGCGACGCGCTCGCGCACGCGGGGCAGGCGCTCGCGCTGCACGGGGGAGACGACCCCGACGCGGAGTACGAGCGTGGCGTGGCGCTCTACGAGCTGTGTCGCTTCGGCGAGGCGCGGGCGGCGCTCGAGCGCGTGCGCGCCGTCGAGCCCGACGACGCCTGGACGCTCCACTACCTCGCGCTCGTCACCGAGCGAACGGGCGACGGCGCGCGCGCCGACGCGCTCGAGCGGCGCGCCCGCGCCCTCGCGCCGGACGAGCTCCGCTCGCCGGTCGAGGTCGATCGCACGGCGTTCGAGCAGGAGGTGCGCCGGGCCGTGGCGGCGCTGCCGGACCGCGACCGGCGCGCCCTCGCGGACGTGCCCGTCGAGGTGGCGGACGTGCCCGAGCTGGACGACCTCACCGCGGTCGACCCGCCGCTCTCGCCGTCGATCCTGGGCCTCTTCCGCGGCCCGTCGGAGCTCGAGCCGTGCCTCCCAGAAGACGGCGCGCGCTGCCGCAGCATCGTCTTCTACCGCCGGAACCTGACGCGTTTCGCGAAGAGCCGGCGCGAGCTCGAGGAGCAGGTCCGCGTGACGCTCCTGCACGAGCTCGGGCACCTCCACGGCGAGTCGGACGACGACCTCCGCGCGCGCGGGCTCGAGTAGTCGCTAACCCGGATCCTGCTGCGCCGCCGGGCGCGCGGTGTCGAGCGCCCACGCCCAAGGCGCAGCGGCGATCGCCTCCGCCGCCTCGCAGATGCGCTCGCCGCAGAGCGCGGGCGCGTCCTTCCGTTCGCGCTCGTCGCGGGCGCCAGCCAGGACCTCGAAGCGCGCGCTCTCGCTCACACCCTGCACGTGATAACGCATGCTCCACCGCCCGCGTGAATGGTGAGCTTCGACCCTATGCGCGGCGGTGGCCTGCTTCAACCCGCGACGCCTCCATGACACGTCTTTCCGTTGGCCTTGCGTCGAGCCCCCCGCTAGGTGGTCGGCATGCCAGACGACAATCCCTGGGCCCCTTGGGGCATCGTGCGCTCCGTGCGGGACGGGCACCCGATCCTCACCGAGACACAGCTGTGGCAGCTCGACCTGCAGCACCCCGAGGTGGTGGAGCGCGCCGGGAAGGACGAGGTCTACGTGCACCTCGAGCAGCCGTACCGGCTGGTGACGCTGTCCGACAGGGCATTCCGTATGCTGATGCCGGCGCCGGGACGCGCGCCGCCCCGGAGGTCCGCCTAGCCCTCGCCAGAGCTACCGCCGCGGCCCCTTCGGCCCCTCGTCCGTCCTCACGTGCACCGCGCCCACCTCGGGCGACTCCGGTGGCTCGGGCTCGGCGAGGTTCGAGAGGTCGTCGTCCGACCCCGGGAGATCGCCCCCCGAGTCGCCCCCCAGCATCGTCGGAGCGGCCCCGCCGACGTTGTCGAGGGGGACGAGGCGATCCCCGTCCTCCTCCTCGTGCTCGGGGCGCTCGCGCGGGCGCGCGGTCGGCTCCGGCGCGTCCGGGCCGTCATCGTCGGGATCGATGGGTGGGCGAAAGCCCCGTCCACGGTTCGGCACGGAAACAAGGTAAGGACGGGGGGCGCTGGCGGCAACGGAACGGGCGCGCGGCCTTGCGCGCGGTCAGCGGGCGAGCACGCGCTCGAAGAGCTCCTCGTACTGCTGCGCGCTGTGCCGCCACGAGTTGTCCTGCGCCATGCCGCGCTCGACGAGCCCGCGCCAGGCGCGCGCGTCGCGCGACACGTCGAGCGCACGGCGGACCGCCGTCAGCATCGCGGCGGGGTGGTAGTCGCGGAACCTGAACCCGGTGCCGCTGCGGAACCCGTCGAAGTCCTCGACGGTGTCCTCGAGCCCACCGACGGCGCGCACGATGGGGACCGTGCCGTAGCGGAGCGAGTACATCTGGTTCAGGCCGCAGGGCTCGAAGCGGCTGGGCATGAGGAACGCGTCGGCGCCGGCCTCGATGCGGTGCGCGAGCGCCTCGTCGAAGCCGACGTGCACCGCGACGCGGCGCGGGTGATCGCGGGCGGTGCGCGCGAAGAGCTCCTCGTAGTCGTGCCGGCCGCTGCCGAGGAGCGCGAGCTGCACGTCGAGGCCGAGCACGTCCTGGAGCGCCGCCGCGACGAGGTCGATCCCCTTCTGCTCGACGAGCCGGCCCACCATCGCGACCAGGGGCACGTCCCGGCGGACGGCGAGGCCGAGCTCGAGCTGGAGCGCCGTCTTGCAGTGGGCCTTGCCGGAGAGATCGCGCGGCCCGTACCGCGCGGCGAGGTGCCGATCGCGGGACGGATCCCACGCCTCGTCGTCGATGCCGTTCAGGATGCCGGTGAGGTCGCGGGCGCGGTGCCGCAGGAGCGCGTCGAGGGAGCAGCCGTGCTCGGGCGTCAGGATCTCGCGCGCGTAGGTGGGGGAGACGGTGGTGAGGGCGTCGGAGAAGACGATCCCGGCCTTCATGAAGTTGAGCTGGTCGTAGAACTCCATCGCCTCGTAGCGGAAGACCTCCCACGGCAGCCCGACCGCGGGCGTGAGCTCCTTCGGGAAGACGCCCTGGTAGGCGAGATTGTGGATCGTGTACACGCTGCGTGCACGGCGCGCCCACGCCTCGTGCCCGTGCTCGTGCCGGAGCATCCAGGCGCCGAGGGCGGTCTGCCAGTCGTGCAGGTGGACGACGTCCGGCTCGAAGCCGATCGCGCGCGGCAGGTCGAGCGCGGCGCGGCACAGGAACGCGAAGCGCTGCGCGTTGTCCCCGTAGTCGCGCCCGTGCTCGGCGTAGGGCGCGCGCCGCGAGCCGTAGAAGCGCTCGTGCTCGAGGAGGTAGACGTTCGCCCTCCCGAGCTTCGCGCCGAGGAGCGCCGCGCTCTCGCCGCGGCCGTGCACCGTCGCGCCGAGGCGCTCCAGCCGGTGGGCGGCGGGATCGACGAACCCGTAGCGCGGCGTCACCACCGCCAGCTCGTGCCCGCGCGCCGCCAGCGCGGCCGGCAGCGCGCCCGCCACGTCGCCCAGGCCTCCGGTCTTCGCGAAGGGGGCCACCTCCGAGGCCACGAACAGGATGCGCATGGGGTCGGGCGGGGGGACCGCTCAGGTGATGACGAGCCGCAGGAACTCGGCCGCCTCCTCGGGCGGGACCGGATTGATGTGGAACCCCGAGCCCCACTCGAACCCGGCCACGTGCGTGAGCGCCGGCATCACCTCGATGTGCCAGTGGTACGAGAGGCTCGGGGTGTCGCGCAGGGGGTTCGAGTGGACGATGAAGTTGTAGGGCGGGTCGCCCAGCGCGGCGCCGAGCCGCTTCAGCGTCGAGCGGAGCGCCTGCGCGCAGTAGCCGAGCCGCTCCTTCGGCTCCGCCTCGAAGTTCGACTCGTGCCGCTTCGGGACGATCCAGGTCTCGAAGGGGCTGCGGGGCGCCCACGGCGCGAACACCACGAACTCCTCGTTCTCGAGCACGAGGCGGCTGCGCTCCTTGCGCTCCTGCATGACGATGTCGCAGAAGATGCAGCGCTCGCGGTGCTCGTGGTGGCGCCGCGCGCCCTCGATCTCCTCCTGCACCTGGCGCGGCGTGACCGGGAGCGCGATGAGCTGCGAGTGCGCGTGCTCGAGGGTCGCGCCCGCCGGCTGACCGTGGTTCTTGAAGAGGAGGATGTAGCGGAACCGGAGGTCGTTCCGGAGGTCGATCATGCGCGCCTTGAAGGCAAAGAGCACCTCCGTCACCTCGGCGTCGGAGAGGTTGCCGAGGTCCTTGGCGTGGTCGGGGGTCTCGATGATGACCTCGTGCGCGCCGATGCCGTTCATCCGGTCGTAGATGCCGTTCGCCTCGCGCTCGAGGTCGCCCTCGATCATGAGCGCGGGATACCGGTTCGGCACGACGCGCACCTTCCAGCCGGGGCCGTTGGCGGGCGCCGACGCGGGCCGCCCCG
>DASWDS010000272.1:0-12569 GCA_036395165.1 Anaeromyxobacteraceae bacterium
GATCTCGAATCGCGAACTGTCGTTTAGCTCGAGCGCCGCCGCCTCCCCAACCCCCTTTCACCCGACCAGGAACACCGTACAGCTGCGCGCGCCCTGGGCGCCGATCACGAGCGCCTGCTCGATGTCGGCGGTCTTGGACGGCCCCGAGATGAAGAGGCCGTAGCCGATCTCGCGCGGTTCGAGGCGCGCGTAGGCCTCGTGCATGTCGTTCACGACCTCGCGCGCGTCCACCACGAGCACGAGGTGCTCCGTGATGACGAACACCGCGCGGTGCTGGAGGAAGCGCCCGTCCACCCAGACCGCCCCGTTCTCCGCGACCGCGAGCTCCCCGGGCAGGACGGCCACCTCGAGGCCCTCGAGCTGGTGTGGGTCGACGACGGCCCCCAGGTCCACGTTCCCCTGCCCGACGCCGCGGACGAGCGACACGATCCTCTTCGCGGCCGCATACGCGGGCAGCTCGGCGAGCGCGCGATGCGCGGCGGCGCGGTCGGGCACGGCGAGGCAGGTCCCGCCGACGCCCTTCAGCGACTCGGCGAACTGCTTCGGCGGATCCGCGAACTCGACCCCCAGGCCCGACAGGTCGGGCAGCGGCGTCTCGCGCGGCGCGTTCCGGCGGAGCGCGCCGATCAGGTCGTCACGGCTGGTGCTCGCCACGGTGCCTCCGGTAGAGCTGGCGGAAGGTCTCGCGCGGCATGGGCGGGAGCTCGCGCTGGCGTCCCCAGCCGTTCCAGCGCGCGTAGACGAGGCCGCGCGGCAGCGCCGGGACGAGGCGGCGCGCGAGCCAGCCGGCGAGCCGGTACAGCCACCCGAAGCGGAGCACCCACCCCACGAGCTTCATGCCCGCCCGCTTCCGCCACGGCAGCAGCCCGCGGCGCACGATCTCCTGCCGCCAGGCGAGGATCTCGTGGTGCAGGTCGATGCGGACGGGGCACACGTCGGAGCACGAGCCGCACAGGCTCGAGGCGAACGGCAGCGTGCGGTGCGCCGCCGCGTCGCGCCCGGGCGCCAGGATGACGCCGATGGGCCCCGGGACGATCCAGCCGTAGCTGTACCCGCCGCTGCGCCGGAAGACCGGGCAGGTGTTCATGCAGGCGCCGCACCGGATGCAGGCGAGCGAGCGCCGGAAGACCTTGTCCTTGAGCTGTGCCGAGCGGCCGTTGTCCACGATGACGATGTGCAGCTCGCCCTCGCGGCGCGGCCCGTGGAAGTGCGTCGTGTAGGTCGTGACGGGCTGGCCCGTGGCGGAGCGGGCGAGGAGCCTCAGGAACACCGGCAGGTCCTGCCGCCGCGGGATGAGCTTCTCGACGCCCATGCACGCGATGTGGATGGGCGGGAGCGTCGTCCCCATGTCGGCGTTGCCCTCGTTCGTGCAGACGACGACGCCTCCCGTCTCGGCGACGGCGAAGTTCACGCCGGTGAGCCCCGCGCCGGCCTGGAGGAAGCGCTGCCGGAGGTGCTGGCGGGCCGCCTCGGTGAGGTACTTGGGGTCGCTGGCGCCCTTCTCCGTCCCGAGCTGCTCGTGGAAGAGCTCGCCGATCTCCTCCTTCTTGAGGTGGATGGCGGGCAGCACGATGTGGCTCGGCGGCTCGTGCCGGAGCTGCACGATGCGCTCGCCGAGGTCCGTGTCGGTCACCTCGATCCCGCGCGCCTCGAGGTAGGGGTTGAGGTGGCACTCCTCCGTCAGCATCGACTTCGACTTCACGAGCTTCGTCACCCCGCGCTCGGAGAGGATGCGGTGCACGATGGCGTTGTGGTCCGCGGCGTCCCTGGCGAAGTACACGTGCGCGCCCAGCGCCGTCGCCTTGCGCTCGAACTCCTCCACGTAGTCGGCGAGGCGCGAGAGCGTGTGCGCCTTGATCGCGGCGGCCGCGTCGCGCAGCGCCTCCCAGTCGGGCACCGCCGCCGAGGCGACGTCGCGCTTCTTGCGCACCCACCACAGCGCCTGGTCGTGCCAGTGCGCCCTGGCGTCGTTGGCCACGAACTTCGCCGCCGCCTCGGGGTGACCGCCGCGGGGGACCGCTTGCTGGACGTCGCTCATGCCGCCGCCTCCGCCTCGGCCAGGACCTCGGCCACGTGCATGATCCGGAGACGCTTCCGGTCGCGGCGGATGAGGCCGTCCATGTGCATGAGGCAGGACATGTCGATGGCCGTGATGATCTCGGCGCCGGCGCGCTCGTGGTCGGCGACGCGGTCGCGCCCCATCATGCAGCTCACCGCCTCCTCGTTCACGGCGAACGTGCCGCCGAACCCGCAGCACTCGTCCGGTCGCGTCAGCTCCACCAGCTCGATCCCCTCGAGCTCCTGGAGGAGCAGCCTGACCTTGTCGAACGGCGGGATGCGCCGCTCGCTGCCGGCGGCGAGGCGCAGCTCGCGAAGCCCGTGGCAGCTCTGATGGAGGCCGACCTTGTGCGGGAAGCGCCCCTCGATCTTCGCGACCTTGAGCACGTCCACCAGGAACTCGCACAGCTCGAAGGTGGACCGCTTCAGGTGATCGAACCCGGGCTGGCCGGCGAGGAGGGGCTCGTAGTGGTTGCGCACCATGGACACGCAGCTGCCCGAGGGAGCGACGACGTACTCGTAGCCGCGGAACAGGCGCAGGAACTTCTGCGCGAGCGGGGCCGCGTCGGCGGCGCAGCCCGAGTTCGCCATCGGCTGGCCGCAGCACGTCTGGCCCTCGACGTACTCGGCGCGGACGCCGTGACCCTCGAGGAGCCGCAGGGTCGCGAGCCCGACGTTCGGGTAGATCTGCTCGATGTAGCAGGGGATGAACAGGCCGACGGTGAGCATCGGGGCGCGTCCTCGGAGCGGTGGCGGGCGGGCCGGGACGGCGATCCGGCCCGGCCCCTGAGATCACTTGCCGATCGGCGGAATCGGAATGAGCCCGGTGAAGACGTAGGCCTGCAGGAGCGCGATGAGCCCGATCACCGCCGCGCCTGCGATCGAGTGCCACCAGACGGTGCGGAAGATCGGGCCGAGCGCGTGCGATCGCTCCTTCGGATCGTCGTAGCACGCGGCGCAGGCCACCATGATGGACTGAGCGTCGATCATCTTGCCCATGACGCCGCCCGTCGAGTTGGTCGCCACCGTCAGGATCGGATTCAGGTGCAGCTGCTGCGCCGTGATCCGCTGCAGGCTGCCGAAGAGGGCGTTCGAGGCGGTGTCCGAGCCGGTGAGGAAGACGCCCAGCCAGCCCAGGTACGCCGCGAAGAACGGGTAGAGGACGCCCGCGCTCGTGAACGCGAGGCCCAGCACGGCGTCGGTGCCGGAGTAGCGGGTGAGGAAGCCGAGGCCCAGCACCTGGCCGATGACGAGGACCGGGATCTTCATCCGGTGCAGGGTCCGGGCGATGGCCTCCCTCCACTGGGCCACGCTCATCCTGAGGACGATCCCGGAGAGGACGGCGGCCACGAACACGCCGGTGCCGGCGGCCGACAGCCAGTTGATGGTGAAGCGCGCCGCCTCGGGCTTGGCGTTGGGGGCGGCCACGGGCGGCATGCGCTGCACGATGTTGTGCAGCGCCGGCATGTCCCACGCCGGCAGGGACCACGTGCCCGAGAACTTCGAGCCGAGGATGGTCGTGCTGAAGGCGTGCCCGGAGAAGAGGTTGTTGAGGTGCGCCTTCCAGCTCGGCATCCCCCAGATCGCGCAGCACGCGATCAGGATCGCCCACGGCAGCCACGCGTAGACGGTCTGCGCCACGCTGTACGGGTACTCCCACGCCGGGTTGGTGTCGCGCGCCGCCGCGCCCACGCTCACCGCCTTCGCCTTCGCCGCCTCGCGCTCCGACTTCAGCAGGAAGCGGGTCTTGGGCCTCCAGATGAAGCGCAGGAACACGGCCGTGCTGGCGACGGAGACGACGCCTGAGACGACGTCGGTCATCAAGTGCGTCGGCGGCCAGCCCGAGGAGAACCACTGGACCAGCCCGAACGAGAGGCCGGCGCACAGCGCCGCCGGCCACACCTCGAACGCCTCCTTCCACGTACCCCCCTCCATCTTCACGAACGTCGCGACGAGCCAGAACGGCACGAGGACGGAGACGAAGGGGAGCTGGTGGCCTGCCATGGAGGAGAGGGTGACCTCGTCCAGGCCGCTGACGGCCGCGAGCGTGACGATCGGCGTGCCGATGGCGCCCCACGCCACCGGGGCGGTGTTCGCGAGCAGGTTCAGGACGGCCGACTGGAAGGGTGAGAACCCGAGGCCCACCATGACCGCCCCGGCGATGGCCACCGGCGTCCCGAAGCCCGAGGTCCCCTCGATGATGGCGCCGAAGGAGAAGGCGATGAGCAGGACCTGCAGCCGCCGGTCGAACGAGATGTGGATGATCGACTCCTTCACGATCTCGAACTGCCCGGTGATGACGGTCATCGTGTAGAGGAACATGGCCGCCAGGACGATCCAGATGATCCCCAGGAACCCGGAGAGCGTGCCGAGGCCGAAGGCGGAGACGGCCGAGGCGATGGGCATCCCGAAGGCGAGGCAGGAGATGACGAACGCCGCGATGACGCCGTAGAACGCGGCGAACGGCGCCGCGATCCCGAGGTGCTTCACCCCTTGCGCGTCACGGTGCGGATGCAGGGCGATGAAGTAGAGCAGCACGGCGATCGGGACGGCTGCCGCGATCGTGGAGAGGACGACGTTCCCCAGCGGATTGTAGTTCTGATGGTACATGGGTCTGTCTCCACCAAGGCGGTTCGCGACGAGCGCGAAGCGCCGCGACGGTGCGGATGGCCGGAGGCCGCCGAGCGACAGGTTGACCCTGCGTCAAAGTCACCGCGCCTCCCGGGAGCCGTCGAAAAAGAGCGCGACGAACAGGCAACGTGTGCGCAATCTGCACGCACTCGGCAAACGGGATCGTGGCGGTGCCCCAAGAGGGGGACCTCTCGCCGGGCCGCATCGGCCCCGCGCGGGCGAACCGGCGCCGGCCCCGAGGGCCTTCAGGCGGGCAGCGGAGAGGTGCAGCGATCGACGAGGTAGACGATCGACTGGTACGGAATTCCGCCGTGCACCGTCAGTCCAATCTCGCACGTCCGGCTGTTGGAGTACCCGAGCTTGCAGCCGGACGGGAGGCGCGCCTTCAGACCGGCGAGCGCCGACGCGTTGAGCTCGGGCGTGTTGAATCCCTTGTCGCCGGCGAAGCCGCAGCACCCGACCGCGGGTGCGACGACCCGCTCGGCGCAGGCCTCGGCGACGACGCGGAAGGCGGCGTCGAGGCCCATCTTGGTCGAGCTGCACGTCACGTGGATCGCGACCGTCTCCGGCCGCTTCTCGAAGCGCAGCTTGTCCATGAGGTGCGCGTGGATGAACTCGACCGGCTCGTACAGCCGGAGCCGCGGATCGAGCGCCCCCTTCATGCGGTAGAGGCACGGGCTCGTGTCGCACAGCACCGGGATGCGGCCGCCGTCGCTGCGGTCGAGCAGCGCCGCCTCGAGCTCCCTCGACATCGCGTCGGCGGCCTCGAGGAAGCCCTTCGACTCGAAGGTGAGCCCGCAGCAGAGGCGCTCGAGCTGGGTGGGGAAGAGGACGTCGTACCCCGCCTTCGCGAGGATCGACAGCACGGCCTCGTGCAGCGGGCGCGCGTCGGGGTCGGACCGCGCCGGCCCCATCGACCGCGCGACGCAGGACGGGAAGTACACCACCTCGCGGCCGCGCCCGCGCACCATGTCCTCGGGATGCACCCTGCGCGCCCGCGTCGGCATCGCCGCGTTCCAGAGCGGCAGCTTCCCGAGCGTGGCCGCGCGGGCGCCCTTGGCGAGCCCGCTCATGAGCCGCGTGCCGAGCACCGCGTGCGCCGCGCTGGCGGCGGCGAGCCCCGCCCGCATCCCGGCGAGCGCGGCGCCGTAGTGCTCGGCGACGTCGCCGGCGAGGTCGCGCGCCGCCGCCGTCCGCCCGTCGGCGCGCAGGCGCTTCGTGAGCTTCCCGGTGTCGATCCCGGCGGGGCAGGCGGTCTGGCACAGGCCGTCGGCGGCGCAGGTCTCGTCGCCGAGCCAGCTCCAGCCCTCCTCGAACCGTTCGAGCCGCCGGCGGTCCTCGCCCGTCGCGGCGAGGCGCGCGATCTCGCGGCGCGTGACGATGCGCTGCCGCGGGGTGAGCGAGAGGTTCCGCGACGGACACTTCGGCTCGCAGAAGCCGCACTCGGTACAGCGGTCGACGATCTCGTGCGCCCGCGGCATGGGCTTGAGATGTGCGAGGTGCACCTTCGGGTCGTCGTTGAGGAGGACGCCAGGATTGAGGAGCCGCCTGGGGTCGAGGAGCGCCTTCACGCGCCTCATGACGGCGTACGCCTGCTCCCCCCACTCCAGCGCGACGAAGGGAGCCATGTTGCGGCCGGTGCCGTGCTCGCCCTTGAGCGAGCCGTCGAACCGGCGCACCACCATCTCCGTCACCTCGTCCATGAAGCGCCCGTACCGCTGCACCTCGCGCGCGTCGTCGAAGCCCTGCGTGAAGACGAAGTGCAGGTTGCCGTCGAGCGCGTGCCCGAAGATGACGCCCTCGGCGTAGCCGTGGGCGAGCATGAGGCGCTGCAGCGCGACGGTCCCCTCCGCGAGCCGCTCGATGGGGAACGCCACGTCCTCGATGACGACGGTCGTCCCGATCCTCCGCGCCGCGCCGATGGACGGGAAGACGCCGCGGCGCACGTCCCACAGCCGCTCGAACTCCACCTTCACGGCGGTGAACGCCACCGGCTCGAGCGTGGGGAGGCCGTCCACGATGCGGACGATCTCGTCCACCTGCCGCCGCAGCGCCTCCTGGCTCCCGGCGCGCGTCTCGACGAGGAGCGCGCAGGCGGCCGGGCCGAGCGTGGCGAGGACGGGCGGCATCCCCGGCTTCGCCTCGACGGACCGCAGCGACGGCCGATCCATGATCTCGGCGGCGGCGACCGGGCCGGACTTGAGGCGCTGCGTCGCGAGCGCGGCCTGCTCGATGTCGGGGAAGAGCATGAGCGCGCTGGCGCGGTGTGCGTGCTCCTCGACGGTGCGGAAGGTGACCTCGGAGACGAAGGCGAGCGTCCCCTCCGACCCCACCACGAGGTGCGCGAGGACGTCGATCGGGTCGTCGAAGTCGACGAACGCGTTGAGCCCGTAGCCGGTGGTGTTCTTGATGCGGTACTTCTCGCGGATGCGGCCCGACAGGCGGGGATCGCGCGCGATCTCGTCGCGCAGCGCCGCGAGGCCCTCGACGACCGGGCGGTGCGACGCCGCGAACGCGGCGCGGGACGCGGGGTCGCCGGTGTCGAGGCGCGTGCCGTCGGCGAGGACGAGCTTCAGGCTCTCCAGCGTCCGGTAGCTGTTCTGGGCGGTGCCGCAGCACATCCCCGACGCGTTGTTCGCGACGATGCCGCCGATCATGCAGGCGCCGATCGACGCCGGGTCGGGTCCGATCTTGCGCCCGTACGGCGCGAGCGCGGCGTTCGCCTCGGCGCCGATGACGCCCGGCTCGAGGACGATCCGCTCGCCGCCGTCCTTCACCTCGCGGCGCTGCCACCCGCCCGCGAGGACGAGCAGGATCGAGTCGGTCACCGCCTGTCCCGAGAGGCTCGTCCCGGCCGCGCGGAACGTGACGGGGAGGCTCAGGCGATCGGCGACCGCGAGCAGGCGGATGACCTCCGTCTCGCTGCGGACCTTCACCACGATCTTGGGGACGAGCCGGTAGAAGCTCGCGTCGGTGCCCCAGGCGAGCGTGCGGACGGGGTCGCACGCCATGGCCGTCGCCGGCACGACCGCGCGCGCCTGCTCCCAGAACTCGCGGTACGGTTCGGGGAGGGCGAGCACGTCCTCCTGGCGCGCGCTGTCGATCATGGCGATCGCACGCTAGACCCGGGTGACCGCCCGCTTCAAGGCGGCCAGGCGCGTTGACCCTCCCGGCCAGCGAAGGTAAACCAGTCGGGCCCATGCCGACCCCGCCCTGCCCGCGCTGTGGCCGCGAGAACGAGGCCGGCTCCGCCTTCTGCCAGGCGTGCGGTCAACCGCTTCGTCCTGCCACGCCTCCCATCGAGCGGCGGTGCACCGGCTGCGGCGGGCCGGTCCAGCCCGCCTCCCGGTTCTGCGGCCGGTGCGGCCGGGCGGTCGCGGAGCCCTCGCCGGCGGCCATGCCGCCCACGCCGCCCACGCCGCGGCCCGCGCCGGCCCACGGCGGCGCCCACGCGCCTCGCGTCGTGCCGGTGCGCCACGACGGCCTCCCCGGCACGCCGCACCCGGTCGGCCTCGCCGGCGCCCTGTGCGGGCGGTCGAGCGGGGACCTCAGCTTTGCCGACGATCCCACCGTGTCCCCCGAGCACGCGCGCTTCACGTTGCGCGGCGCCGCGCTCTTCGTCGAGGACCTGGGCAGCACGAACGGCACCTTCGTCCGCCTGCGCGCGCCGCGCTCGCTCGCCGCGGGCGACGAGATCCGCCTCGGGCGCCAGGTCCTCCGCGTCGAGCCCATCCCGCGGCCGGTCGAGGGCGCCGGGGCGCGCCCCTGGGGCTCGGCCGATCCCGGCTACCGGGCGCGGCTGACGCAGATCCTGGAGGGCGGGGGCGCGGGTGAGGTCTTCCCGCTCCGGCGCGGCGAGAACGCGATCGGTCGCGAGGTGGGCCAGGTCTGCTTCCCGGCCGACCGCTACGTCTCGGCGCGTCATGCGCGCATCGACGTGTCCGACGCTGGGCTCGTCCTCTCCGACCTCGGCAGCTCGAACGGCACGTTCGTCCGGATCGCAGGATCGGCGCAGGTGATCGCCGGCGACCAGGTGCTCGTCGGGATGCAGCTGCTGCGGATCGAATGACCCGGAGACGCGAGCGGCCGGACCCGAGGGCCCGGCCGCCGAGACGGCGACGCTCGCGCAGGAGCGCTAGCCGAACGACTTCTCCTTCTGCTCCTGCTCCTCCTTGCAGCGGATGCAGAGCGTCGTCACCGGGCGCGCCTCCAGGCGCTTCATCGAGATCTCCTCCTCGCACTTCTCGCAGATGCCGAAGGTGCTGTTCTCGATGCGCGCCAGCGCTTTGTCGATCTTGGCGAGGAGGAACTTCTCCCGGTCGCGCAGGCGGAAGATCATCGACTGCGTGTACTCGCTCGAGGCGAGGTCGATCTCGTCCGGCAGATCGTCGGTGTCGAAGCTCGACTCCTCGGTGAGGGTCTTCTTCGCCGAGAGGAGGAGCTGCTTCTTCGACTCCTCGAGCATCGTCTTGAAGCGCTTCAGGTCCTTCTTGTTCAAGCGCCGTACCCTCGTTTCCGGGGCCCCCCCGGGGCCTGTAAAAGGACGGGGAAGTTAAGGCGGCGCCTCCCCCCGTGTCAAGCGACCAGCCTGGCGCACATCCGACGTACTTTCCTTTACTTGGTGCGCTCCGTCACGACATGATCGCGCCATGGCGGAGGCCCGCTTCGACCGTGAGTTCGTACGCGCCGCGCTGGCCCTGGCGGCCAGGAGCGAGGTCGATCGGCTGCTCATCGTGAGCGACCATCCGCTGCAGCCCCCCCAGATCCGCGGGCGGCCGATCAAGCGCAAGCTCGTCTACGCCGTCACCACCGACGCGCTCGCCAGCCAGCTTTTCGCGCGGAAGTACCAGGCGGTCGTGATCCCGCCGTACGAGTACTCGCGCGTCGAGAAGATCAAGGTCGCGCTCGTCGCCTGCCAGTCGGAGAACATGGTCCGGGACGGCGACACCATCCTCGCGATGGCCGGACAGGGGCCCGACCTGAACCTCGACACGCTGGTCCGTATCCGGCTCGGCGACGAGGAGGACGAGCCCGTCCGCGTCGACTCGCTCGACCTCGGGCCCGAGTTCAGCTCGCAGGTGGTCGAGGCGCTCCTTCATGTCGCGATGGCGATCGGCGCGCAGGGCTACGAAGGGCATCCGATCGGCACCATCCTGGTCGTGGGCGACTCGACGGCGGTGATGGAGAAGAGCCGCCAGATCACGCTCAATCCCTTCGCCGGGATGAGCGAGACCGACCGCAACTGCATGGACCCGTCGATCCGCGACGCCATCAAGACGTTCGCGATGCTCGACGGCGCATTCGTCATCCGAGAGGACGGCGTGGTGCTGTCGGCGGGGCGCTACCTCCAGGTCATCTCGAACGACGTCAAGGTGCCGATGGGCCTCGGCGCGCGCCACACCGCCGCAGCCGCCGTGACGCACGAGACGAAGGCGGTCGCCATCACCGTCTCGCAGACCACCGGGACGGTGCGGTTCTTCAAGGACGGGGAGATCGTGCTCGAGCTCCACCAGACCGCGCGGCGGACCTAGTGCCGCGCGCCAGAGATCATGAGCCGGTGCTGGGGCGCGCGGCACGCGGGTGGGGATTCGGGGGAGGCGCGCTGCGGAGCAGAGAGACGAGGAGCTCGTTCACAACTTCTGCGGAGCAGCACTAGAAGGCCCCTCTCCCCGACCCTCCCCCCGCTCTCGCGAGGGGAGGGAGCCGGATGCCCGACCCCGACCCCGACACGACCCCGACCCCGACCCTCACCTCCGCGCTCGCGGCGGGCGCGGCGCGCGCGCTCCTCCCGCTCGCGGCGGTGCTGGCGCTCGTGGCGCTCGTCGACTACGCCGACTGGGGCGAGGGCCCGACCCGAGCCGCGGGGCTCGCGCTCTTCGCGGCGGGCGTGGCGTGGGTGTGGCGGCGGCCGCTCCCCGCCGCCCGGGAACGTGCCTGGCTCGTCGCGGCGCTCGCCGTCGCGCTCCTCCGCCTCGCGCCCGCGGCCGGCGGCCTCTCGCGCCGGGGCGGCGCGCCGAACGACATCGGCTGGACCACCGTCCGCGCCGTCGAGACGCTCGCCCGCGGCCGCTCGCCCTACGCGGCGCTCGTCGATCCGCAGCGCGACCTGCCGCGGCGCGAGCCCGGGCTCGGCTGGTTCATGGGGTACAAGTACGGCCCGCTCGTCCCGCGCTGGTACGCGCCCTTCCTGCGCGCCTTCGGGGCGCCGCGCGGGCTCTACCTCGCGAACGCGGTCCTGCTCGCCGCGGCGGCGCTCCTCGCGGCCCTCCTCGCGGCGCGCGCGGGCGGGCTCACGGCGGCGCTCGCCGCAGCCGTGGTCGTGCTCTGGCCCAGCTTCGCGCGCTTCGAGCTCTTCGCGCAGGGCGTGAACGATCTCCTCCCGACCGCGCTCGCGCTCGCGGCGCTGCTCGCGGCGGCGTGGGGGCGCCGACCCTCTCCCCGGCCCTCCCCCTCCCAGGGGGAGGGGGACGAAGCGCCATGGGCGCGATCAGGCATTCCCGCGCTCCTCTCCGGCGCCGCGCTCGGCCTCTCCCTCTCCGCGAAGCCGCTCCCCGGCGCGCTCCTGCTGCTGCTCCTGCCGGGCACGGTCCGCGCCCTGCCGTTCGCGGCGGGCGTGCTGGTGGGCCTGCTGCCCTACGTCCCGGACCTGCTCGCGACGCCGCGCGAGCTCGTCGCGAACCTCGTGCTCTTCAACCTCGAGCGCCCGGGCGACTCGACGGGCGCCGGCGCCGAGCTCCCCGCGGCGCTGGCGGCGCTCCCGCAGCTCGCGGGGGCGCTCCTCGTCGCGGCGGTCGTCGTCGCTTACCACCGCGGCCGGCGCTCGACGCGCGACCTCGCGGTCGCCGCCGCCCTCGTCGCGACCCTCTTCCTCGCCGGCGGCAAGCTCATCCACCGGAATTACCTGCTCTGGTGGCTCCCGCTCGCCGCCGTGGCGCTGGGCGCGTCGTGCTACCGGGACGAGCGCGCGCCTTCGCTCGGCACCGCTCCCTGAGCAGGCACACCTCGCAGCGGCGGGGATCGCGCTCGAGCGGGCACGCGCCGCTCATCCCGAGGTGACAGAGCGCGAAGTCGAAGCGCACCGGGTCCTCCGGGTCGAGGCAGCGGAGGTTGTCCGTGATCTCCTGCGCCGTCCGCCACGTCATGTCCTCGCGGTCGGTGAGGCCGAGGTACCGCGCGATGCGCGCGACGTGCGTGTCGAGCGGGATGACGAGCGCGGACCTGGGCACGCCCTTCCACGCGCCGAGGTCCACCTCGTCCGGGCCGCGCACCATCCAGCGCAGGTAGAGGTTCCAGCGCTTGCAGGCGCCCGGCAGCTCGGGGTCGGGCAGGAGGTGCCCGAGGCCGCGCGCGCCTCGCCCGACGAGGAGCGCGCGCGCGGGCGGCGCCTCGCGCAGCTCGCGCGCGAGCACCGCGAGCGCCCGCCGCAGCGGCTCCGGCTCGCCGGCGGCGGCGCCGAGGAGCGCCGCGAACCGGTCGCCGAGGGCGCCGTGCGCCCGCCGCACGTGCCCGGCCGCCGCCGCCAGCGCGGCGATGTCGGCGGGCTGGTTGAAGCGGTACTGGAACCCCGCGAACGCGCCGGGCCGCGGGGCCATCGCGAACGCCTCGCAGAAGCGCGCCGGGGAGGGGCCCATCTCGGCGAGGACGCGCTCGAGCCGCGGCTTGAAGAGATCGGCGCGGCCGTACGCGAGCGCGGAGGCGAAGAGGCCCGCCACCTCCTGGTCGGCGCGGTCCGAGAAGCGCCGCGGGAGCTCCACCGGGTCGAACCCGAGCCGCGCGCGCTTGTCGAAGGCGCGCTCGAACCGGTCGAGGAGCGGCGCGAGCGCTCGCGCCCGCGCTTCCGAGATGCGGCGCGGCCGGTGGCGCATGGCTCGATCCTATCC
>DASWDS010000273.1:0-5632 GCA_036395165.1 Anaeromyxobacteraceae bacterium
GCGCAGCACCTGCTCGCGCAGGCGGGGAGCGGTCTTGAGGGGGGGACCGACCACCGCCCGCACCTGGCGCGCGAGGTGGTGATGGAGCGCGCCGCGCGTCTTGCGGGCGAGGACGGCGTCGGGCTCGCCCTCCCGCTCGGCGACGAACACCGAGAAGTCCGTGCCGCGGCCGAGCCGGAGCACCGCGCGGCGGTGGTTCAAGACGAACCCGATCGCGTTCGCGAGGCGGCTCGGCGCGTCGGGCGTGCCGAAGAGGATCTCGCCCAGCGTGGGCTTCAGCTTCTGCGGGCGGCGCGCCCAGACGAGGAGGGCGGGGACGAGGAAGATGGGGCGCCCGAGGCGGCGCTGGGCGGAGGCGAGCAGCGGGAACGGGTCGGCCCCGCCCGAGGTCAGGAAGACGACCGACGTCTCGCCGCGCGCGAGCGCCTCCTCGAGCGTGGCCGGCGTCGCGCGCACCCGCGCCAGCCACGGCAGAAGGCCCCGGAGCCCGAGCGCGGCGCGGAGCGGCGGGAGGCGGAGCTGGCGCAGGAGCCAGGCGAGGTAGAGGAAATTGAGGAGGCCCGCCGCGCGCATCACGAAGACGATGCTGCCGCGGCGCGCCAGGTCGGCGAGGTCGTGCGGCGCCTCGCGCGGCACGTTGACCGGGCGGAACCAGCGATCGAGGACGCTGAAGCGGACGGGGGCCGGATCTGCCGCCGCGCTGGAGGTGGGCGGTGCGCGCACGCGCGGAGTCTACTGGGAACGCGCTCCCTGTCGAGGCGCGTGCGGGATGGCGCGGCGCGTCAGCCGCGCTTCTTCACGTGCGCGTCCTTGTCGAGGAAGTAGGGCTCGACGAGGAGGGCCTCGACGCTCGGGCGGTACCCCTTCACGTCGGCGCCGAGATCGGAGAGCGCCTGCAGCACCTCGCCGCGGACGCGCGCGTTGTCCTTGTCGCGCAGGAAGAGCTCGACGAGCGCGACGCGGGTCCGGTCGTTGAGCGGCTGGCGCGCGAGCACCCGCACCGTGGCGATGCGCACGTCGTCGGAGAAGTCCTCGAGCAGCGGCAGGAGCGTGTCGTCGAGGTCGGGCGTGCCGCCGTCGGCGGTCGCGGGCGCCGCGTCAGCGGCGGTCGCGCTGGCGGGAGCGCCCGGCGTCGTGGCGCGCGTGACCGCCAGGTCGCCGTGGTGCTCCGCGAGCCAGGAGAGGAGGACGAGCTTCTTCTCGGGGTCGCGCGTGTACTCGCGCCCGAGGCGGTGGAGGAGGCGGAGCGCGGTCGCGACCACGTCGTCGGGCGGTCGCAGCGAGGCGAGCACGCGCAGGCCCCATGACACGCCGGACTCCTGCTGCTCGAGGAACTCCTTCACCGGCCCGACCGCCTTCTCGCCGGCCTCGACCAGGATCTGGCGGACGTTGTCCTTCTCCTCGTCGTCCGTGATGCCGAGCTCCGCACGGATGGTGAAGCGCATGCACAGCACCGAGAGCGCCTCCGGCGTGCCCATGTCGGCGAGCTGCTGGATGACCTTCTGCCGGTTCTCGGGAGGACCGTACTTCTCGGTGAGCTTCTGTGCCTGCTTGCGCAGCCCGGCCTTGCCGCCGCCCTTCGAGCCGAAGAAGTCGAAGATTCCCAAGGCACCACCCTCCCGTCGCCAAGGCGCGTTCTACAACGAGATGCCGGCGCGGGGATCGCCTTTGTAGAGCCCCTCGAGCGGCTTCACCGCGCTCTCGAGCCCCGCCGTGCGCTCGGGGAGCACGATCTTGAGGACGGCGTACAGGTCGCCCCGCTCGCCTCCGCGGAGGTCCGGCATCCCCTTGCCGCGCAGGCGCAGCTTCTTCCCGGTCTGCGCCCCGGGTGGAATCTGGAGGCGCACGGGCCCCTCGAAGGTGGGGAGCGTGACCTCGGCGCCCAGCACCGCCTCGGGGACGGTGACGGGGAGATCGATGTAGAGGTCCTTGCCGTCCCGGTGCACCCATGGGTGCTCGCGCAGCTTCACGCGAAGATAGAGGTCGCCCGCGTTGCCGCCCTGCGTGCCGGGCGCCCCCTGGCCCGTCAGCCGGACGGTCGAGCCGTCCAGGACGCCACGCGGGATCTTCACGCGCAGCGTCTTCCGGTCGAGGCGCACCTCGCGCTCGGCGCCGAGCACCGCGTCGCGGAGGTCGACCTCGATCTCGGCCTCCGCGTGGGCGCCCTGCTGCGGCATCGGAGCGCGTCTCCCGCGCGCCCGCCCGCGCCCACCGAAGAGGTCGTCGAAGATGGAGCCGAAATCGAACGTCCCGAAGTCGCCGACGTGGACCTCCTGGAAGTCGCCGAAGTCGAACGGCATACCCCCCTGCGGGGCGCCCTGGCGCTTCCACTGGCGGTAGGCATCCGCCTTGGACGCGTCGAAGCCGCTCCGGAGCGAGTCGGCGCCGAACTCGTCATAGAGCGCGCGCCGCTTCGGGTCGCCGAGCACCTCCGCCGCCGCCGTGACCTCCTTGAACTTCTCCTCGGCGTGCTTGTCGTCGGGGTTCACGTCGGGGTGGTACTTCTTCGCGAGCCGGCGATAGGTCTTCTTGATGTCGTCGGCGCTGGCGGTGCGCGGCACCCCCAGCACGGCGTACAGATCTCGCTCGGGCACGGAGGGAACGTAACGCCGCGGCGGGTCGCGTCAATGAAGCTCCCGCCGGAAACCGGCGGCTCCGCGATCCGAGTGGGCTTTTCCCGACTCGCTCGCCCGGCGGGGTCCCGCTGACTACAATGCCGCCATGGTTCGCGCGCTGTTCCTGGGGGTCGTGGGCCTCGCGCTCGCGGGTCCGGTCCTCGCCGCGCCGGCGGGCGAGGAGGTGGAGCGCGTGGTCGCCGTGATCCGCTCCCCGGCCTCCCCGGAGCCACGCGTCATCACCCTGACCCGGGTCGAGGAGGAGGCGCGCATCGCCCTCGTCTCCCGCGGCGCCGTCCTCGCCGCCACCCGGGCGCTCGACGGCCCCGCGCTGAAGGCGGGGCTCGAGTGGCTCGTGGATCAGACGCTGCTCATGGACGAGGCGACGCGCCTGCAGGTGTTCGAGATCGACCCCCCCGACGCGCTCGCCGAGCTGGCCCGCTTCAAGGCGCGCTTCGCCCGGGCCGCCGACTACGAAGCCTTCCTCGATCGCTGCGACCTCTCGGAGGAGGACCTCGAGACGGTGCTCCGCCGGATGCTCCGGGTGAAGCGCTACGTGGAGAGCCGCGTCTCGCACGCGGCGCAGGTGCCGGAGGCGGAGGTGAGCGCCTGGCTCGACCAGCACGCGGCCGAGCTCGGCACCCGCGACCGGGATGCCGCGCGAGCCCACCTCGCGGAGGCGCGGGTGAGCGACGAGGTGAAGGCGCTCGTCCACGACCTCAGGGGGCGCGCCGAGGTGCGCGTGCTCGACGACGTGGGCGCGCGGACCGCCGCGGAGCCGGTGGGAGCCGGGGCGAGGTGATGCGCCGGCCGCCGGACACGACACGGCTCGGGCTGCCGCCTCCCCCGCCGCCGTTCGGCTTCCGGCGCCTGGGGCTGGACGACCTCGATCGCGTGATGGAGATCGAGAAGGACGGGTTTGCGCACCCCTGGTCGGCCGATCTCCTGCGCCGCGAGATGGTCCACGACTGGTCCACGATCCTCCTCGCGACGGACATGCGCTTCGGTTCCGCCGGGCTGCCGCGGGAGGTCATCGTCGGGTTCGTCGTGTACTGGCTCGTGCACGACGAGCTGCACATCCTCAACATCGCGACCGCGGTGGAGGAGCGGCGCCGCGGCGTCGGGCGCGCGCTCATGGAAGAGGCCGCCACCCGCGCGCGCAAGGCGGGCGCCGTGCTCGCCACGCTCGAGGTGCGCCGCTCCAACGTTTCGGCCCTCGCGCTCTATCGCGACCTGGGTTACCGGCAGGTCGGCGTCCGCCCCAACTATTACGTGGACGAGGGCGAGGACGCGATCGTGATGGTGATGGATCTCTGAGCGAAGATGGTCTCCGCCCTCCTGTGCGCGGCCCTCATGACCTCCGCCCCGCCGCCCGCGACCGACGCCTTCCTCCGCGACTACGCCGAGACGCGTCAGTTCGGCGCCGGTCGGCCGGTCTCGGCGCACCTCACGCCGGACGGCGAGGTGGCGCTGTTCCTGCGCTCGGGACCGCGCTCCCCCGTGCAGGCGCTCTTCGAGACGGACCTCCGCACCGGGCGCACCCGGGAGCTCCTCGACGCCGCGAAGCTGCTCGCGGGGGCGGCGGAGTCGCTCTCGAAGGAGGAGCACGCCCAGCTCGAGCGCCAGCGCGTCTCGGCGCGCGGCTTCACCCGGCTCGAGCTGTCACGCGACGGACGGCGCATCGTCCTCGGGCTCTCCGGACGGCTCTACCTCGTCGAGCGCGCCACCGGCGCCGTCCAGGCGCTCCGCACCGGATCCGCGCCGCTCGATCCGCGCCTCTCGCCCGACGGAGCGCGGCTCGCCTACGTGCGCGAGCACGACGTGCATGTCCTCGATCTCGCGACCAACGAGGAGCGCCGGCTCACGACCGGGGGCGGCGAGGCGCTCACGCACGGCCTCGCCGAGTTCGTCGCGCAGGAGGAGATGGAGCGGTTCGCCGGGTTCTGGTGGTCGCCCGACGGCCGCTCCATCGCCTTCGAGGAGGTGGACGACGCGCCGGTCGAGAAGCTCGCCATCGTGGACCCCATGCACCCCGAGCGCGGCGCCGAGACGTTCGCCTACCCGCGGGCGGGTCGCGAGAACGCGCGCGTCAGGGTGGGGGTCGTGCCGGTCGCGGGCGGCGCGCCAGTGTGGCTGGGCTGGGACGCGGCGCGATATCCGTACCTCTGCACGGTCGCGTGGCAGGAGGGCGGGCCGCTCGCGCTCCTCGTCATGAGCCGCGCGCAGACCGAGGAGGCGCTGCTCGCCGCCGACCCGGCGAGCGGCGCGACGCGCGTGCTCCTCACGGAGCGCGATCCGGTCTGGCTCGAGCTCGTCCAGAGCTTCCCGCGCTGGCTCGAGGACGGGAGCGGGTTCTTCTGGCACACCGACCGCCACGGCGGTCCCGAGGTCGAGCTGCGCGGGCCCGACGGCGCGCTGCGGGCGTCCTGGGTTCGGCCCGAGCACGGGTTCGACGCGCTCGTCGGCGTCGACTCGCGCCGGCGCTGGCTCTGGTTCGCCGGAGGCCCCGACCCCACCGCGTCCGAGCTCTTCGTGGTCAAGGACGGCGCGGCGCCGGTGCGCGTCGCCCTCGCGGCCGAGCCCGCGACGCTCGTCGGTGGCGCCCTCGCGAGGGAAGGCGGCCGCCTCGTCGTGACGCGTGTCACCGCGCGCGAGCTGCCGCGCACGCTCGTCCTCGGCGACGACGGCGCGCTCGTGGCGGAGCTGCCGAGCGTGGCCGCCCTGCCGCCGTTCGCGCCCACGACCGAGTACCGGAAGGTCGGGGCAGGGGAGGGGTTCTGGGCCTCGCTGGTGCGCCCGCGCGCGCCGACGCCGGGGAAGAAGCTCCCCGTCATCGTCGACGTGTACGGCGGGCCGAAGCACCCTCACGTCTCGCGCGCGCCGAGGCTCGTGCAGCAGTGGATGGCGGATCAGGGGTACGCGGTCGTCTCGTTCGACGGCCGCGGGACGCCGCGCCGCGGCCGCGCCTGGGAACGCGCGCTGCGCGGCGACATGGGTGGCGCGAACCTCGACGACCA
>DASWDS010000274.1:0-2482 GCA_036395165.1 Anaeromyxobacteraceae bacterium
AGCGCTGCTCGCGTCGATCGCGCGGGAGGGAACGCTCTCGCTCGTGCACGAGGGCCGCCGCTTCTTCGCCCCGCGGACGCTCGAGGCGCTCGCGGAGCTCGTCGCGGCGCACCCCGGCGCGCGGCTGCTCGCGGGCGGCACCGACGTGGCCCTGCTCGTGACGAAGGAGCACCGGGCGCTCGACACCATCATCTCGCTCACCGCCATCCCGGAGCTCGCGGCCGTCGCCGTGAGCGGGACGCACGTCGAGATCGGCGGGGCGGCGACCTACACCGACGCCCACGCCGTCCTGCAACGGCACCACCCGGATCTCGGCGAGCTCATCCGTCGAATCGGCTCGGTCCAGATCCGCAACGTGGGCACGCTCGGCGGCAACGTCGCGAACGCGTCTCCCATCGGCGACACGCTCCCGGCGCTCATGGCCCTCGACGCGTCGCTCGTGCTCCTCCAGGGCGCGGCGCGCCGCGAGGTGCCCGTCGACGGGTTCTTCCTGGGGTATCGCAAGACGGCGCTCCGCCCGGGCGAGATCATCGAGCGGATCCGCGTTCCGGTGCGGTCGGCGGACCGCCAGTTCCGCGCCTACAAGGTGTCGAAGCGCTTCGACCAGGACATCTCCGCCGTGTGCGGCGCGTTCACGATCGCGCTCGCGGAGGGCCGCGTGCGCGACGTCCGGCTCTGCTACGGCGGCGTCGCCGCGACGCCGGCGCGCGCCCGCGCCACCGAGCGCGCCCTGGTGGGGCGGACCTGGGACGACGCGACCGTCTCGTCCGTGCTGCCCGTGCTCGACGGCGAGCTCGCGCCCATCTCCGACATGCGCGCGAGCGCCTCGTATCGCCGGCTGGTGGCGAGGAACCTCCTGCGCAAGCTCCAGCTCGAGACGGCGCCCCGCGACGCGGCGCCGCCCGCGGCGACGCGCGTCCTCGCCGCCGCGGAGGAGGCGTGATGCGCCGGCGCGTCGAGCCCGGAAGGGAGCCTGCGGTGCACGCGGCGCTCGCGCACGACAGCGCCGAGCGGCACGTCACCGGCGCGGCGCGCTACGTGGACGACCTCCCCGAGCCGCGCGACCTCCTGCAGGCCTTCGTCCGCCTGAGCGAGCGCGCCCACGCGCGCGTGACGAAGCTCGACGTGAGCGCCGTCGCGGCGTCGCCCGGCGTCGCGGCCGTCATGACCGCGCGCGACCTCCCGGCGTCGAACGACATCGGGCCGGTGCTGCCGGGCGACCTCGTCTTCGCGGACGGGCTCGTCGAGTACTGGGGTCAGTCGCTCTTCGCGGTCGCGGCGGAGAGCCTCGACCTCGCGCGCGCCGCGGCGTTCCGCGCCGACATCGGCTACGAGGACCTCCCGGCGATCCTGACCGTCGAGGAGGCGCTCGCGCAGCGGTCCTTCGTCCTGCCGACCCAGGTGATGCGGCGCGGCTCGTCCGCGGCGGCGCTGGCGCGAGCCCCCCGACGGCTCTCCGGCAGGCTCGCCCTCGGCGGCCAGGAGCACTTCTACCTCGAGGGGCAGGTGGCGATGGCGGTGCCGCGCGAGGGCGGCACCATGCTGGTCCACGCCTCGACGCAGCATCCGAGCGAGGTCCAGCACGTCGTCGCGAAGGTGCTCGGGATCGCCGCCAGCGCCGTCGCGGTCGAGGTGCGGCGCATGGGCGGCGCCTTCGGCGGGAAGGAGACCCAGGCCGCGCCGGTCGCCTGCGTCGCCGCGCTGCTGGCCGCCCGCACCGGCCGCCCGGTGAAGCTGCGGCTCGATCGCGACGACGACATGATCTTCACCGGCAAGCGCCACGACTTCGTGGCCGAGTACGACGTCGGGTTCGACGCCGAGGGGCGCATCCGCGGCCTCGACCTCGTGCTCGCGTCGCGGTGCGGCTTCTCGCCGGACCTGTCGGGCGCCATCAACGACCGCGCCATGCTGCACGCGGACAACTGCTACTACCTCGAGAACGTCACGATCACCTCGCACCGGTGCAAGACGCACACGGTCTCGAACACCGCGTTCCGCGGCTTCGGCGGGCCGCAGGGGATGATGGCGATCGAGCACGTGGTGGACGAGATCGCGCGCGCGCTGGGCAAGGACCCGCTCGACGTCCGCAAGCTCAACTTCTACGGCACGAAGGACCGCAACGTCACGCCGTACCACATGAAGGTCGAGGGCGATGTCCTCCCCGGTCTCGTGGGCGAGCTGGAGCGGACCTCCGAGTACGCGCGGCGCCGGGAGGAGATCGGGCGCTTCAACGTGGCGAGCCCGTGGCAGAAGCGCGGGCTCGCGCTGACGCCGGTGAAGTTCGGGATCGCCTTCACCGCCCTGCAGATGAACCAGGCGGGCGCGCTCGTCCACGTCTACACGGACGGCAGCGTGCACCTCAACCACGGCGGCACCGAGATGGGCCAGGGGCTCCTCATCAAGGTGGCGCAGGTGGTCGCCGACGAGCTCGGCGTCGGCGTGGACCGGGTCCAGATCACGGCGACGACGACGGAGAAGGTGC
>DASWDS010000275.1:0-2211 GCA_036395165.1 Anaeromyxobacteraceae bacterium
CGGGCGGCAGTCGTCGCGATCGCCTGGTCGTCCGGTGATCCCGCCCCGTGGCCGCTCGAGCTGCGGACGCGCCGCCCCGGCGACCGCTTCCGGCCCGAGCGGGGGCGCGGCGGGAAGAAGCTCAAGAGCTGGCTCATCGACCGGAAGATCCCGCGCGCCCGGCGCGACGCGCTCGTCGTGCTCGCGGACGCCGGCGGCCGGGTGCTGTGGCTGCCCGAGCTCGGCGCGCGCGCCGCCGGCACCGGAGCGCTGCACGTCGAGTGGCAGGCGGCGCCCGGGAAGCAGGCGGGGGCGTGAAGAGACTGCAACCGGGCGCCGCGCCTGCTATAAGAGAGGCCTCGGATGAGGCGCTCGCCCGCTCGGTTTGGATCGCCGGAATGACTCCGGCGCGCTCGGCGGTTGTCAGCTGACTAGCGCCTCAACGGAAGGGGTAACGAATCTTGCGCCAGTCTTACAAGACGGTCCTGCTGTGGGTCGTGCTGATCCTGATGTTCGTGGCGTTCTACCAGTTCTTCGCCACGCACGACCGCAAGCAGAAGGAGCTCGCGTTCTCGGACTTCATCGTGAAGGTCGAGCACGGTGACGTTCGCGAGGTCCAGGTGAAGGACAACGTGAACTACGTCGGCGTCCTCAAGGACAACAGCGAGTTCCACACGGTCGGGCCCATCGACCCGATGGCCACCATCTTCACCAAGCTCCAGGCACAGGGCATCAAGGTCATCTACGACAAGCCCGAGGGCAACTCGTTCTGGGTGACGGTGCTCGTGCAGTACCTGCCGCTCGTCTTCCTCTTCCTCCTCTTCTTCTTCTTCATGCGCCAGCTGCAGTCGGGCGGCGGCAAGGCGATGAGCTTCGGGAAGTCGAAGGCGAAGCTCATGACCGAGCACCACAACAAGGTCACCTTCGCAGACGTCGCGGGGATCGACGAGTCGAAGGACGAGCTCGAGGAGATCATCTCCTTCCTGAAGGACCCGAAGAAGTTCACGCGCCTCGGCGGCCGCATCCCGAAGGGCGTGCTGCTCATGGGACCCCCCGGCACCGGCAAGACGCTCCTCGCGCGCGCCGTCGCGGGCGAGGCGGGCGTGCCCTTCTTCTCGATCTCGGGCTCCGACTTCGTCGAGATGTTCGTGGGCGTCGGCGCGAGCCGCGTGCGCGACCTCTTCGAGCAGGGCAAGAAGAACGCGCCCTGCATCATCTTCATCGACGAGATCGACGCCGTCGGTCGCCACCGCGGCGCTGGCCTCGGCGGCGGCCACGACGAGCGCGAGCAGACGCTGAACCAGCTCCTCGTCGAGATGGACGGGTTCGAGTCGAACGAGGGCGTCATCCTCATCGCCGCCACCAACCGCCCCGACGTGCTCGACCCGGCGCTCCTCCGGCCCGGCCGCTTCGACCGCCGGATCGTCGTGCCGCGGCCCGACCTCAACGGCCGCCTCGGGATCCTCAAGGTCCACACCAAGAAGACGCCGCTCGATCCGCAGGTCGACCTCACCCAGATCGCGCGCGGGACGCCGGGCTTCTCGGGCGCCGACATCGAGAACCTCGTCAACGAAGCGGCCCTCTACGCCGCGCGGCGCAACAAGGACCGGCTCGAGCTGAACGACTTCGAGTTCGCGAAGGACAAGGTGCTGATGGGCACGGAGCGGCGCTCCATGATCATCAGCGAGAAGGAGAAGCGCACCACGGCCATCCACGAGGCCGGCCACGCGCTCGTCGCGAAGATCCTCCCGGGCACCGACCCCGTGCACAAGGTCACCATCATCCCCCGCGGCCGCGCGCTGGGCCTCACGCAGCAGCTCCCGCAGGAGGACCGGCTCAACATCAACCAGGAGTTCGCGCTCAACCAGATCGCGATCCTGATGGGTGGCCGCCTCGCCGAGGAGCTCACGTTCGGTCAGAAGACGACCGGCGCCGGGAACGACATCGAGGTGGCCACGAACCTGGCCCACTCGATGGTCTGCGAGTGGGGCATGAGCGAGAAGATGGGCCCGCTCGCTCTCGGGAAGAAGGAAGGCGAGGTCTTCCTCGGCCGCGAGATGACGACGCAGCAGGGCTACTCCGAGCAGACCGCGCGCGACATCGACGCCGAGGTCCACCGGATCGTGACAGAGCAGTACGAGCGCGCGAAGCGGGTGCTCATCGAGAACCAGGCGACGCTGAACAAGATCGCCGACGCGCTCATCGAGTACGAGACCCTCGACGCCGCCGATA
>DASWDS010000276.1:0-3812 GCA_036395165.1 Anaeromyxobacteraceae bacterium
CGGACCTACGAGCCGCCCTGCCCGGGCGGCTCGTTTCGTCTCGGGCGAATCCGCGGTCCCCCGCGAGAACGCTTGCCGCCCCCCGGGCGGGTGGCTACCGTCGCGCCCATGAGCCCCCTCCTCACCGCCCTCATGCTCGTCATCGCGGGCGGCTTCTTCGCCTTCACCATGCTGAAGCGGCTCGTGCCGCTCCTCGCGCTCCGGCGCGAGGACCGCACCAGCCGCGCCGGCGAGCGCGTCGCGGGGCTCCTGCGCTTCGGCTTCGGCCAGCGGCGCATGGTCGATCCGGAGGAGCTCCGGCCCGGGGTGATGCACGTCGTCATCTTCGCGGCGTTCATGATCCTCGCGCTCCGCACCGTCACGCTCTTCGGCATCGGGTTCGCGGAGGGGTTCCACCTGCCGCTCCTCGCGCCGGGCTCGCCCTTCGGCCGCGCCTACGGCTTCGCGAAGGACGTGATGGTCCTCGGCGCGCTCGTGTGCTCGCTCGGCTTCCTCTGGCGGCGGCTCGTCACGAAGCCCGACCGCATCACGCTCTCCTGGGAGGGGAATCTCATCCTCGGCTTCATCGCCGGCCTGATGGTGACCGACATGATGTTCGACGGGGCGGGCATGCTCGCCGCCGGCGAGCCCGCCGCGTGGTGGGCGCCGGCGGGTTCGCTCGCCGCCGCCCTCTACCGCGGCCTCGGCCTCCCGGCGGGCGCGGTGCACGCGCTCGGCGCCGGCGGCTTCTGGGCGCACCTCGCCATCGTCCTCACCTTCGGCAACTTCCTCCCCTACGGGAAGCACTTCCACATCATCACCGCGCTCCCGAACGTCTACGTCCGCGCGCTGCCGCCAGGCTCGTCCGCGCTCCGCAAGCTGGATCTGGAGGCCGAGGGCGCCTCGTTCGGCGCGCAGTCCGTGAAGGACCTCTCCTGGAAGGAGGCGCTCGACGTCTACAGCTGCACCGAGTGCGGCCGCTGTCAGACGCACTGCCCGACGTACGTCACCGGGAAGCCGCTCAGCCACAAGGAGGTGAACCGGGCCATCAAGCAGCACCTCATCGCCGAGGCCCCGGAGCTCACGGCGCTGGCGCGCGCGGCGGACCCGGCCGTGAGGGAGGCCGCGGCGGCGGCGCTCCCCGCCATCACGGCCGTCGTGCCGCCCGAGACGTTCTGGGCCTGCACCACCTGCGGCTGGTGCGAGACGGCGTGCCCCGTCTTCATCGAGAACATCCCGCGCCTCGTGGACATGCGGCGCCAGAAGGTGCTCGTCGACTCCGAGTTCCCCGAGGAGGCGGCGCGCGTCTTCAAGAACATCGAGACGCAGGGCAACCCCTGGGGCATCGGCTCGAACAAGCGCACCGAGTGGTGCGAGGACCTGGGCGTGCCGCGCGCGTCGGACGGCGGGGCGTTCGAGTACCTCTTCTTCGTCGGCTGCGCCGGCGCGTTCGACGACCGGCAGAAGAAGGTGTCGCGCGCCATCGTCCAGATCCTGCGCGAGGCGAAGGTCTCGTTCGCGATCCTCGGCGACGAGGAGACCTGCAACGGGGAGGCGGCCCGCCGGCTCGGGAACGAGTACCTGTACCAGCTGCAGGCGGCCCAGAACGTCGAGCGCCTGAACGCGTACGGGGTGAAGAAGGTGCTCGTCCAGTGCCCGCACTGCATGAACACCCTCAAGAACGAGCTGCCCCAGCTCGGCGGCCGCTACGAGGTCGTGCACCACACGCAGCTCATCTCGCGCCTCGTCGCCGAGGGGAAGCTCAGGCCCGGCCGCGCGTCCGTCCTCGACGGCCAGGCGGCCACCTTCCACGATCCGTGCTACCTCGCCCGCCACAACGGCGTCTACGAGGCGCCGCGCGAGGCGCTCGCGAGCGCCGGCGTCGAGGTCCGGGAGATGCCGCGCAACCGTCGCCAGGGCTTCTGCTGCGGCGCCGGCGGCGGGCGCATGTGGCTCGAGGAGAAGCTCGGGACGCGCGTGAACCAGAACCGCGTCGACGAGGCCGCCGCGACGCTGGGCGAGGCGGGCGGCGTCGTCGCGGTCGGCTGCCCGTTCTGCATGACGATGATCCGCGACGGCGTGAACGAGACCGGCCGCGAGGAGAAGCTGCGCGTCCTCGACGTGGCCGAGATCGTCGCGTCCGGGCTCGTCCAGCTCGGCAACCCCGGCGCGGGCGCGCCGGCGCCCGTCGCGCAGGCGGCACCCGAGCGCTGACGGCTTCGTCCGATCAGGGCGCCGCGTGCGACGCCCAGCCGGGCGTGTCGTTCACCTGCTGGTCGAGGAATTGCCAGAGGCCGACCCCGTCCACGCTGAAGTCGCCGGGGTGGCCGAGGACCGTGTGCCGGTTCAAAGGAGTCGTGGCGGTGGTCCCGCCGACGAGGAAGTACTTCGCGTTCGCGAGTGGATTGATCGTGCCGTGCGCCGTCTGCAGGAGGAGCGACACGAAGGCGTCCTCACTGAGGAGGAAGAAGAAGGGGATGACCGTGTCGGTCTCCCACGACAGGAGGGACATACGATCGGCCGGGTGGCGCCGCGCGAGCGACGTGAGACCCTTCGTGATGTCGGTCCGGCACTCCGTGCAGAACGTGTCGAGGAGCTGGTACAGCTTCCACGAGGGGTCGAACGTGTCGAGCTGCGCTTTCACCTGAGCGCCGGGCAGCGGCGGCCCCGAGTCGTCGACGAGCGAGAGCTGTCCGGTCGGCCAGTAGGTCCGGAACGTGTCGTAGTTGACGAGCGCGCCGAAGCCGCCCGCCGACGACCCCGAGACGACGAGCTTCCCTGGGCTCGGGAAGGTGGCGGCGACGCGCTTCAGGTAGGCGAGCACGTTCTCGTGGCCGACGTGGTGGTAGGTGGAGGGCGCGCCGGCACCGGTCGGATCGGTGTACTCGACGACGTTGCTCCCGGAGTGCACATCGCCGGTGCAGTAGGGGACATAGACGAAGCTGGAGCTCTTGAATGGGTTCGACGGCACGCTGCGATCGAAGATGCTGCCCGCCAGCTCAGTCTTCTTCACGTCGAACTGCGGCTGCCCGAACGGGCCCGCGGCGGCGATCTGGCCGCGGTACGTGACGCAGGTCGCGTAGTTCCAGCAGGCCCCTCCGCCCTCCATGAAGACGAGCACGTCCGGACCGGACCCGAGGCTCACCCCGATTCCGGTCGGCGACCCGTCGTCGCAGGCCGAGTCCGGGAAGTCCACCCAGGTCCAGGTGTCCTGCACGAGCCCCGTGATGGGCTCGCCGAGGACGGGTCTGGGCGGAGAGGTCGCTTCATTGCTGCAGGCGACGAGCGCGACGGTGAGGGCGAGGACGAGGGCGCGACGGGGCATGCGCGAGACCTCCGGACGTGGGGCCAAACGATCGGCTGCACCATCTTCCGGCCCCCGAGAGGGTTCCGCAACAGCTCGCTTCACGGTTCTTCACCCCGGCGCAGCGTCCGCTTCGCGCGCGCCCGGCAAGCTCGTCCCGTCCAATGGAGGAGAACCCCATGAGCTTCGCCCTCGGCTTCGCGACCGCCTTCCTCGTCCTCGCCGTCCTCTTCGCCCTGCGCGTCCGCCGCTGGCGCCGGTGGCGCCGCGGCGCGTACGGCGCCTCCGGAATGACCCGCGGCGACGCCCGCTTCGCCACCGGCGGCCGCTGGATGTTCCGCGGCCTCTTCGCGCGGCTCGACACCTCGCCCGCCCAGGAGAAGGTCCTCGTCGAGGAGGCCGCCGCGGTGCGCGAGGCGCTCGCCGGCCTCCGGGCCGAGTGGGCCGCCGCCCGCGGCGAGCTCGCCGATCTCCTCGCGTCGGTGGACCTCGACGCGGCGCGCGTCGACGCCGTGCTCGCCGCGCGCGA
>DASWDS010000277.1:0-6746 GCA_036395165.1 Anaeromyxobacteraceae bacterium
CGTCCACGAGCACGACCATGGACCAGTCACCCAGGAAGGGCAGCGCGAGCCGCGCGACGCGGGCCAGCGTCTCCTCGTAGTCGATCGAGTGCGCCAGCTCCTCGGTGGCCTTGGCCAGGAATCGATCGCGCTCCTGCTGCCGCCGCTCCTCGGTGACGTCCTGGAAGACGACCACCGCACCCACGGTCTGACCGCCGCGCACGAGCGGCGCCGAGCTGTAGCGCACCGGGAAGCACGTGCCGTCCTTGCGCGTGAGGAGGTCGTCGGCGCCGCGCAGGGACTCTCCGCTCGCGATCACGTGCAGCAGCCGGCACTTCTTCCCGGCGCAGGTGCCGTCGATGCGCCTGCACCGCAGCGCCTCCTTCAGAGGGAGCCCGAGCACCTCGCTCTGCCGGTACCCCAGCATCCGCTCGGCGGCCGCGTTCAGGTAGGTGAGGTTGCCCCCGGGGTCGAGCGCGTAGACGCCTTCGTCCATGGCGCGCGTGATGGCGCGCAGGAACTCGAGTCTCCCCCGGACGGCGCGCGTGATCTCCCGGCGACGCGCCATCACGGCGAAGAACGCCGCGCGCGACCACCCCGTGGCGAAAGCGACCACGGCGCTCACGACCGAGTAGGCGCCGAACCACGCCACCTGCTGGAACGCCGGGAGCCGTGGCAGCGAAGTGGTGGCGCAGCCGCCCGCCAGGACCGCGGTCAGGAGCCCTGGTCCCGTCCCGCCGAAGGCCGCCGAGGTCGCCACCGCGCCGACGCAGACGAGGTAGAAGGGCGCGTCGAGCCACGGCGCGAGCGCGGTGGTGAGGCCGATCGCCGCCAGGGCGACGACGACCGCCCAGCCATACCGCATCACCCGAGGGCTCCCGCCCGCAGTCCAGCCGATCGCGCGCTTCCTGAAGGTCAACCGTCCGTCCCAGGGTGAGGGTTCGAGGGAATACAGGCGACATGCAGCACCTGTTCCCACGATGGGCGACATCACCCCCGTGGGACGGCACGCCGTCCGAGGCCCTGCCACGCCGCCTGGATGGCAGCCGGGACGGCGACCGCAGCCGGCCCTCACCAGCCGAAGCGGCGAGCTCGCCACCCGGGGCGCGGGCCGAGGACCTTGACCAGCACGAACCCCACGATGAACCCGGCCACGTGCGCCACGAAGGCGACGCCGCTGCTCTCGCCGACGAAGGCGCTGAGGAGCTGGATGACGAACCACAGCCCGATGAAGAAGCCGGCCGGCACCTTGACGAGGCGGATGAAGACGAAGATCGGCACGAGCGTCAGGACCTGCGCGCGCGGGAACAGCACCATGTACGCCGCCAGCACGCCGGCGATGGCGCCGCTCGCGCCGACCATCGGAACGAGCAGCGAGCCCGGATCGGCGGCCGCCGCGGAGACGGACACCTGCGCCACCGCGGCGGCGATCCCGCACGCGAGGTAGAAGCCGACGAAGCGCGCTCGCCCGAGCACGTCCTCGACGTTGTTCCCGAAGATCCAGAGGAAGAGCATGTTGCCGGCGATGTGCATGAACCCGCCGTGCAGGAACATGCTCGTCAGGATCGTGAACGGCGGAGGGACGAGGTCGGGCGGGTTCAGGTCGCGCAGCGAGAGGAGCTCGTACGGGATCGCGCCGCCGATCTGGACGGACAGCGGAAGCCCCACGGTGAGCTGCCAGAGGAAGGCCGCCACGTTCGACGCGATGAGCGCGATCGTGACGATCGGGGCGCGGCTGACCGGGATGTCGTCCTTGAGCGGTATCACGTGGCGCGGCGGGCGAGGTGGGAGAGATACCGCCTTTCCCTCGTGGTTCGAGATGGTATATCCCGCTGCGTCAGAAGTGCGCCTGGGCTTGCAGACCGCGACACCGATGTCGCACTCACGCGGGGCGCGGGGCGATGTGGTGGAATGTGGCAAGGGTCGCCGGCGGGAGGGGTTCCGTAAACCGTCGTTGAATCAGGGTGTTGCTGCGCCGGTCGCGAACGCGCCATGACGAACCGAGCAAGCGCTCTCGTGGCATGTGCGTTGCTGGGTTCCCCGGCTCGGATTGGCGATCGGCAGTCGGTCGACGGCTGACGATCCATCGCGGCGCAACGGGCGGTGGCGAGACGGGTTCGAGGGGAGCGGCGTCCAACAATGGCCTACTGGAACCAGCGGACGGTCGGGAAGCGCGTGAGCTGCACCGGGGTGGGTCTCCACTCCGGTCGGCCCGCGAAGCTCACGCTCGCCCCTGCGGCGCCCGACGCGGGCATCACCTTCCTCCGGCGCGATCTCGGCGTGGAGATCCCTGCGCGCGCGGACCTCGTCGTCGACACGACGCTCAGCACCACGCTCGGCGTCGGTGGCGCGCGCGTCGCGACGGTCGAGCACGTCCTCGCAGCGCTCACCGGCATGGGCGTCGACAACTGCCGCGTCGAGATGGACGGCCCGGAGATCCCGATCCTCGACGGCTCCGCGGCGCCCTTCGTCTACCTGGTCCAGGAGGCGGGCGTCCGCACGCAGCGCGCCGGGAAGCGCTTCCTCGTCGTGCAGAAGCCGATGGAGGTGCGCGACGGCGACAAGGTCGCGTGGCTCGAGCCGTCGCCGGAGATGAGCATCCGCTTCACCGTGGACTTCAACCACCCGCTCATCACCGACCAGACCTTCGAGTTCGCCTTCTCCGACCGCGCGTTCGCCCGCGAGGTCGCGCGCGCCCGCACCTTCTGCTTCGTGCGCGACATCGAGCGGATGAAGGCGGCCGGGCTCGCCCGCGGGGGCAGCCTCGACAACGCCATCGTCGTGGACGAGTTCTCGATCCTGAACCCCGGCGGCCTCCGCTACCCGGATGAGTTCGCGCGCCACAAGGTCCTCGACGCGCTCGGCGACCTGACGCTCTTCGGGATGCCGCTCATCGGCGCGTTCAGGGCGCACAAGAGCGGCCACGCGATGAACCAGGCGCTCGTGCGCGCCGTGCTCGCCGACGCGTCGTCCCACCGCGTGGTGCGCGTCTCGGACGAGCAGGAGCTCGAGCCGCTCCAGATCCGGCTGCCCGCGCTGGGCGCGCTGGACCTCGCGTAGCCTGCGTCGGGGCGCGCCCGCTCAGACTCATGGCGCTGCCCAGTTGGAGTGAGCCCCGAGCCCGAGTCCGAGCCCGAAAGAAGCCGGGCGCGGGCACGGGCGCGGGCTCGTTCACGGGACCAGCGCAACCGAGCACGGCCATCAGAATTGCCCGGTGCTCGGGTGGGCGTTGATCTCCCCGCGCCACGCGCCGGTCGCGTCGTCGCGCTCCTCGATGAACCTCTTGAAGCGCTCGAGGTCGCCCTCCACGCGCCGCGAGACGAACCCGAGCGCGTCGCCGATCTTCTCCACGAGCCCTTGCGGCTCGTAGTCGATGCGGAGGGTCACGCGCGCGCCGGCTTCGTCCGGCTGGAAGGTGACGAGGCCCGCGTTGTAGGGGCCGCTCGTGTTGCGCCAGGCGATGCGGCTGTCGGGCTCCTGGTGCGTGATCTCCGCCTCCCACGCCTCGTCCTTGCCCGCGATCTCGGCGCGCCAGCGGAGGTGCCGATCGTCGAGCTGGCGCACCTCCTTCACGCCTTCCATGAACCTCGGGAATTCCTCGAACTGCGTCCACTGATCATAGACGGTGCGGAGGGGCTTCTCGACGTGGATGGACTTCTCGATGTAGGCCATCAGGAACTCCTCGGCTGGGGGTCCGACCTGGATCGTGGTCACTTGCGCGGCGCGCGGCAGCGGCCGCACGGCGCTTCACGCGCCCGGCCGGCGGGCGCATCTTCCGACCATGGACTCCGCGCGCATGCCGCAGCGGCCGGCGCTCGCGCAGCGCGTCCACGACGTCGCGCGGGGGCGGTGGCCGATCGTGCGCTTCCCGGGCTTCCGCGCGCTGCGCCGGCTGACCGGCTTCGAGGAGATGCGCGCCGCGGTGGGTTAGGGTCACGGCATGGCGAAGCTCGACGTCTACGACGCCAAGCGCGACTTCCGGAGGACGCCCGAGCCTCCGCCGGATCGCGCGCGCCCGCGCAAGGCGGGGCCGCCCACCTTCATGGTCCACAAGCACCACGCGCGGCGCCTGCACTACGACCTCCGCCTGGAGCTGGAGGGCGTGCTCGCGAGCTGGTCGGTGCCGAAGGGCCCGAGCTACGACCCGGGCGTGAAGCGGCTCGCGGTCGAGACGGAGGACCACCCCCTCGCGTACGGCGGGTTCGAGGGGCGCATCCCGGACGGTGAGTACGGGGCGGGCGACTCGATCATCTGGGACCGCGGCACGTGGGACACCTTCCCGCCGGGCGAGGCAGCGCGCCAGAAGCAGAAGGGGCATATCGTCGCGGACCTCGCCGGCGAGAAGCTGCGCGGCCGCTGGCACCTCGTGCGCACGCGGCCGGCGGGAGGGAAGCCGCAGTGGCTCTTCTTCAAGGCCAAGGACGAGGCCGCGAACCCGGGCTTCGACGTCGTCGCCGAGCGGCCCGAGTCGGTCGTGAGCGGTCGCCGCGTCACGCGCGGCCCGGTCGCCGCGAAGACGCTCCGCGCGCCGCACCCGCCGCCGATCGACCTCCTGCTGCGCGTCTGGCCGCCGATGCTCGCCACGCTCGCGACGCCGGACGAGGTCCGCGCGGGCGATCGCCTGGAGGTGAAGTACGATGGCTTCCGCGCGCTGGCGGGGCTCTCAGGGCGGCGCGTCACCCTGCAGAGCCGCAACGGCCTCGACCTCGCCGCGCGCTTTCCGTCCATCGCGGCGGCGCTCGCCGACGTCCTCGTGGGCGAGGCGGTGCTCGACGGCGAGATCGTCGCGGAGGGCGCGGGCGCGTCGCAGTTCGAGGCGCTGCACGGGGCGTCCTCGCGCATCGGGTACGCCGTCTTCGACCTCCTCTGGCTCGAGGGGGAGGACCTGCGCGCGCGTCCGCTCGAGGAGCGGCGACAGCTCCTCGAGAGCTTGCTCGCGGACGCGCGCCCGGAGCTGCAGGTGGCGCAGGAGGTGGCCGGGCCCATCGCGAAGGCGATGGCGCGGGCCCGGCGAGAGGGGTGGGAGGGGGTCGTCGCGAAGCGCCGCGGCTCGCCGTACGAGGGGCGGAGGTCGCGCGACTGGCTCAAGGTGAAGGTCACGGCGGGGCAGGAGCTCGCCATCGTCGGGTACACGCCCATCAGGAACGGAGAGGCGGCGGTGGGCGCGCTCCTCCTCGGCGTGCGCGAGGGGAAGCGCTTCGTCTACGCGGGGAAGGTGGGGACGGGGTTCAGCGAGGCGGTCCGGCGCGAGCTCCACCGCGAGCTGGAGAAGGACCGGGTGGACGCGCCCGCGGTGGCGGGCGCGCCGCGGATGCGGGCGGCGCGGTGGGTCGCGCCGCGGCTCGTCGCGGAGGTCGCCTTCACCGAGTGGACGGCGGACGGGAAGCTGCGCCACCCCTCGTTCAAGGGCCTGCGCGACGACAAGCGGCCCGAGGAGTGCGTGCGCGAGCGGCCGCGCGGGCGGTGAGCGTCAGCGTGTGGACGGTGAGCGCTCGCCGGAGGCCGGGCGCGGCTCCGGCCGCCTCGCCGCCCCGGCCTGGCGGTCGCGCGGCCTCGGGACGGCGCGCTCGAGCGCCCGCTTCACGAGCAGCGTCGCCGCCGCGGTGCCGACCGCGGCCAGGATCTTCTCTCCGGGCGGCGGCTCGCCGCGGGCGACGCGCTCGGGATGCTCCATCATCCTGCCGAACGCGACCTTGAGCTGCCGCGCCTTGTAGCTGGCCCGCCGCTTCCGCCGTCCGTTGAAGACGAGCAGGGCGACCGCGCCGCCGAGGAGGGCCGCCACCGTGATCCCCGCGACCGAGACCGCCACCGGGTGCCGCCTGAGCTGGAGGCGCACGTCGAACGCCTCGCGGCGGCGCCGGTCCAGCTCGCCCACCAGATCGCCGATCTCGTGGCGCAGCGTCGAGATCTCGTGCTCGATGCGCAGCGCGGCGCCCGGTTCTCCGTCGGCCGGCCTCACGCCGTTCGCTCTTTCACCCATCGCACGTTCTCCTGGACCGACCGGCGCGTCGCATCGAGCGGCGCACGGACCCGCTTCCCCCACCCGAGGAGCCCCGCGACCGTCCCGATGGCCAGGACGACCGCGGCGACGAGCAGCGCGGCGAGCCAGCCGCGCATGACCTTGCCCTCGGCGAGCGCGAGCACCAGGGCGACGAGCAGGAGCTGCACCGTGACGAGCGCGCACACGCCCGCCACGCCCAGGCCGCTCGCCATCCTGATCTCGGAGCGGATGTCCTCCCGCGCCTCGCTCTTCGCGAGCGCGACCTCCTTGCGCGCGAGGAGGCTCCCCTTGCGCGCGAGCTCGAGCACGAGCTCCCGGAGTGAGAGCCCGCGCAGGTGTCCGGCCTCGCCGGAGATGGCTCTCCGGGCGACGTCGCCCTCGTTGGTCATGCCCCCCTCCACCACCGCGCCGGCCCTCACTCCGGATCACGTGGTGCAAAGGTAGGCATCGCCGGGCGCGCGTTGGCCATCGCCCGGAGGCGGCGTCCTCCGCGCCCTCGCTCGCCTGGCAGGTGGGCGTCCGCCCCGGCGACCGGTGGGCGCGCGGCGGCCCGTCGCCGAGCCCTTCTCGCGAGCGGTGGGCGGTTGCGCCGGGCGGCGTCCGCTTCCAGCTTGACGAGGGGGTTCGTGCCTGCGCGCCTCGGCGCGCATCGGAGGAGGGGGCGCGGCGCCGCTCGTGGTCCGGGCGGCGCCGCGAAGTCGTCCCGGGCCTGGCAGCGTCTGCGCGAGCGTCAGCACCGGGGCGAACGGGTCGCCGTCGCGCTCGA